>JACOMV010000200.1 GCA_014324065.1 Hormoscilla sp. SP12CHS1
AGCCGGATGCGGTGAAAGTCGCAAGTCCGGTTCCGAATGGGAGGGTTGGGAAGTGATTCCCAGCTCGACCCCTAACAGTCATGGGTTCTGAAGCTACTACAGTGCCAAGGGGCAACACCCTCAAAACTTGAGCATCCTTTTGTGGAACAGTTCGCACTTCTGCACTAGCTACAGAAACGATCTTGCGATTAGCCTCTTTCCAGCTACTAGGAATGATTCCCAAGGTTGACACTTGTACCCACCCATGATAATTAAACTGATCTGGCAAAGCAATTTCTGCCCAGGAGTCACGCGGACTAAGAACTCTAACCGGTTCGCCATGTAATGCCTGAGTTACCGTCTCGGAATGGGTGGAGGGATATCGATAAACGTCGGCGACTTCAACGACTATATGAATTTTATCTGTTGATAAATATTCTTCCAATTCTTCAACGGAAGTATTGCGATCGCCTACCACAGCTAAGGGTTCTTCCGACTTAGCTTCATATTTATCAGTTGCTAAGGAGCTATCTGTTTCAGGTAACTCATCTTTGCCTATGTCTTTCTCGATCCTCGGTTTATTGTTGCTGTTTTTCAACAGAGTCAAGCAACCGATAGTTAATAATATCGCCAATAACAAATTGACGAATACAGTCTTTTGATTTTTGTTCATCATTTGAATGGGTTAGTGTTAAAGAAGTTTGTAGCTATGGTAGCAGATTTAATCTGACTGGAGAGTGCCAATCATAAAAAAAGACCTACTATCAAGGCTGAAACAATTGCTGGTACTGGCTTACAGGACATTAAGTCCTACGGGAATCTGAGCGCTTTTCGATTACTATAAAAAAGTTATTGTCGCGTAATATATCTGCTATTGACCCATCCAGTAGTACCTTGATATTGGATGGGAACCCACACAGACCTCCCGATTGTCACGCCACTGCCTGTGACGAAAACATTTCTGCCGTCGTAGGGGATACAATCGACCAACTTGGTTTGTACGCCAGGATCGGAATGGATATAGAGAGTGTCATCGCTTTGTACATTCACCACTCGATATCGGGGGTATCTTGAAGAGGTTCGAGAGGATGATCGGATTTTACCAGACATTGCGTACCGATTTATATATTTGCTATTTACCCATCCTTTGGTTTCTTTGTACTGAATAGGAACCCATAGAGACTTCCCGACTGTCACGCCTTTGCCTGCGATCGAAATATCCTTGCCGTCATAGGGGATACAGCCGACTATTTTATGTTGTACGCCAGCACCGGAAAGAATATAGAGAACATCATCGCTATCTACATCAATAACAAGATATACAGGTTTAAGGCTTGGCTGGGAAGCGGGCACAGGCAGCTGCAAAATCGATGGTTCGCGAGACGACTGAAATCTCTTGCTCAAAACAATACCTGCAAAAACAAAAACACCGATCACGCTCCCTATAATTGTCGCTTTTTGCCAATCTCCTATCCCAGAAACTGTTGCAGATGTCTGCATTGATTGACCGCAAACAACAACAGTTTGCTGCTCATCATCACCAATTGGTGGCGGTGCCGATACTTCTGTAGACGATGGAGTTGATGCCATCGCTGGCATCATACTTTCATCGGATTGCAGAGCTGCTAGCATTTCTCTGGCAGTGGCATAGCGATCGCGTTGATGAGACTGAATAGCTTTATCCAGCACCCTTGTCAACGTCAGACTCAAAGCGCGCTGATGCCACATAATATTCCCCGTCAGCGGTTCTGTCTCAAACTCTTGGGGATCCTTTCCTGTCAGCAGATAAATAGCAGTCAGCCCCAAACTATACAGATCGCTAGCAAACACCGGGCGTCCCACTCCCTGTTCGGAAGGCATATATCCCTGAGTGCCGATAACTATCGAGGGAGTAGGATTACCTTGAGAATTGAGCGTTGTCCCCATTGACTCCTTAACTGCCCCAAAATCAATCAACACTGGCAGACCATCCACAGCCCGCAAAATTATATTATCTGGTTTAATATCCCTATGGACAATGCGCTTGCTATGGACGTGATCTAGAACTGGCAACAAACTATTTAAAATTTGTTTCACAGAACTCTCCCTTAGTGGTCCCCATCTTTGCACCTTTTTGGTCAAATTTTCCCCATCGATCCATTCTTGAGCGAGGTATAATTCTCCATTTTCAGTAAAGTAAGCGTATAATTCGGGGATTTGAGGATCGGCCTTGCCCAAATCTTCTAAAATGGTAGCTTCTCGTTGAAATCTTTCTTTCACCAATTGGGTATACTTGTGGTTGCCTGTGGCAGGCTTGAGTTTTTTTATTACGCAAAGCCGACCCGAAGGCATTTGGGTATCTTCTGCGAGGAAGGTTTCGCCAAATCCCCCACTGCCTAAGTTTTGGATTATTCGATGGCGATTGTTTAACATAGTCGCAGCTTCGTTCGATCATCCCTTATGGATAAAGATAGCACAGGATTCGTTGATTTACCAGCAGTGTCGAACAAACGGAGTTGCAAGATCCCCTCAGTCTCCTCTACAGGGCTTAAATCTTGCCGCTGCAAGTTTTCCATCAGGGCATACTCTGACGCTTGTTTATCGGTCATCACCCGCACCGTCACCGGCACTTCAGTCAGCCCCACAGCAAGCGCCGCTCTTAACCAGCGCTCACCCGCCACCTCTTCATACTTATCTCCCACAGGTCGCACCAGTAGCGGCTGCAAGAGGCTACCAACTTAAGCCGGGACAGCCGATGATGCCAGGCTTTCAGCCTACAGGCAAAAGGGGCGATCGCGGTTGGCCTCCCGCTTTACGTTGGTAGCTGGTCGGCTCTATAATAGTAACCTAAGTTGCGACCTATTTAAAAAAATATGAATTACCCACTTAGACTTTACAGATATTTTGAGGTTTTTTGTACCACTAGATACAAAATTCTATTTTTATTGTGCTAGGCGGCGGGTTTACTGTTTAGAGGTTATAATGTACTAAAATAACAGTTAATTGCTGGTTCTGTTTACTAGAAAGTGAAATCGTTTCCAAATCCACATTTTCAAGATTAACCAACGCTGCGATCTGCTCACCATGTCGAGTAATTATCACGGGTTACTGCATGAGATTAGAGGTATATTCAGCCAGCGTGCCCTTTGCCTCTGCTATTTCAACAATCTTCATAACTGGTAAATCTCTCCTGCTATATTCACCTGGTTGCGTTCCTTCACACCAACTGCGTTGATGTACACCACAGTCTCGGGTTCCTCTTCTACATCTAACGTATACAGGTAAGTTACCAATACGTAGTTCCCAAGAAGCAATATCGTTTAAACTCAGATATTGCACCATTTGCAACTAGAGGCTTTGCCTCGATAACTCGTTCCCAGAGGTCGCCTGTGGTAACGAGGGGAAAAAGTTGACTAAACGCTTTCTCGATAAGGTTTTCAGTCGGTTGAAAACCGACTTTAGCTAAAAGCCTGTGGGTTTAAACCCACGGCGGGCCATGAGACTAATTGACTTGTCCATCAAGTCAAATCATCATCCCGTTCTGCTGACAGGGCGACTTCAAGTTCCGCCAACAATGGTTCTAAATCTTCCCGTACCGTTCGCCAAACTACATCAAAATTTATACCAAAATATGCATGAACCAAGCGATTGCGCATACCTATCATTTCCTCCCAAGGAATGCGATCGTATCGTTGCTGACAATCAATTGAGACATTCTTCGCTGCTTCCCCAATAATTTCTAACGCCTTGACCACTGCTAACTGCAACATCTCGTTACTTTCTAGGCTTTCGCGCGTTTCTCCCGACATAAACTGCAACGCCTGCGATGCCGCATCACGCATATGTCCTAATCTAGTAAAATTGTCACGGGCTGTCATACAACGGTAAAGCCTCCTGTAAAACGCGATCGCGGAAATAATGACTCAACTCCGGCGGAGTACGCAAATCTACTCGCCGTTGCAACTGCTCTGTTAACTCTTGCTCCATTCTTGCCAAACCAAAAAAACCTGGAACTTGCCCCGGTTTAAACTCTACCAATACATCCACATCACTATCTGGAGTGAAATCGGGTCGTAACACAGACCCAAACAGGGACAAGCGCCGCACCCCGTACCGCTGACAAAATCCTTGTATCGATTCAATGCTAATTTTAATCGGTAGATCGGAAATTTTCATAAATTCCAATATTGCTTTTGATGAGCCCACAGTTTTTGCGCCCGATCGTTTCCACCAAAACAAAATCCAGCATGGTATTTCCGGTTCAATCGGGTCTAGAGAATATCGTACCCAACTTTTGCAGTCAACTTTTCCCAAGAATCTAATTCAGCACCAGTTTCCGAGGGGAGCATATCGTGCCATTTACACCTATTTGAATCGCTGCAAAATCCCTTCCACAAAACGAGTCCCATCGATGGGAGGCTTTTTTTCTGACATAGCAACAGCCGCTTGAATTTTTTCTCTGACAGACAAACTCCACTCACTTTCTGCCCGTTCATATTCTTCAAACAAACGCAGAGCAATCTCAATAACTTGCTGTGTAGATTGGTATTTGCCTGTTGAGATTTTGGCTTGGATGAAGTTTTCTTGGGCTGGGGTTAAGGTTATGTTCATATTCCAGAGTTGATTTTATTTGATGTTTAAGAATGTTTAAGCCGATCGAAAAAGCCTGTATAAAATAAGTCCCAGACCGGCACTCCAATCAAATCCAGCAAAGTATTTCCGGTTCGTTCGGGTCTATAAAATATAGTACCCAATTTTTGCCGAGGTGTCAACTGTTCCCAATTCATCTGGTAACGAACTAACTCCAATTCGCTCGTCGCCTACCGGGTTGAGTGGGTTGGTCTCCTCGGCAACCTAGTCATCCACCCTAGTCGTGATTCTAACTCATCTTCTACAAAATCGTCTGCATCTTCTGCAAAATCGGAGTTTTCCAAGTTTTGGGCGATCGCCCGTAAATATTCCCGCCCTCCCCATTATCAACAGCACTGACAACAGTAACCTCGCCCCGGGAGGGTGCTGTTACTTTGGGAAACCAGCAAGAAGCGCCGCACCTGCTTGCTGTAGGGCGATCGCACTCAACCATACCCTGTGAGCAACAATATACCGAACCACAGACACTTCATTACTTTTCATCGATCCTAATTCCCAATTGCGTCGCACTCTCCAGCTTGGCCGAGTGGCGATCGCACTCTTAAGATAGTTCCCGAGCACGCAATCTTGCAGTAAAAGAGTTTTCTTGAGACTGTCTGTTTATTCACTCAACGGTAAGTATTCAATTCTGTCTTGATATTCATGGGGAAAGGAAGCTCCAGCAATAACGATTAGCTCTGTGAGAGTTTCACCAATGTTTTTAGATATATCTATCACAAAAATCCCCGGGACATGGCGGTTCTCTGCGAGATGGTCTGCTAGGTGTTTAGGCATGGATTTCCTATTGTTTGTCACCAAGATAAAATCATGGCTTTCACACCATATTAAAATATCTGGATCGAGAGTTCCCCTGGGAGGCGCATCTGGATCGCCGATCCTTCTGACTATCAGATCAGATATGGAGCTTTGCGCAAGAGTTGGGTGCGGTAAAGCGAGGCTATATGTTCATCGAACAAATATTGAATCGTCATACAGCACCCGCCGACTCAGATAACTCTCGCCGCCGAATATCTGCTTCTGCTTTCAATTGGCGAAACCTTTGCCGTGCAGGAGAAGGATTATATTTTTGCTCTTCTCGTTGTTGGCGACAAAACTCTAACCAGTCAGCCAAGTAAGCGCCGACTTATTCTTTTTTCTGTAGATAGTAAAGGATGGTTGCGTAGACCTGTTCTAGGGTAATGGTCTCAAATTGTTGGGCAATTTCTTCCGGGGTTCTAGCGCGGTATATGTATTCATAGAGGACGCTTTCGATACCAATACGGCTGCCTTTGAGCCGGATGTCGTCATCAGCTAGGAAGTTGAAGTAGTCTTGTATTTGCATTGTACACATCTGCATTATGTTTGTGGAAATATCGTGGGATATAAAATGAATGCTCATTACCTTTACGAACAACTCGCGCAAGATACGATCGTCTGTTTCTGGGCCCGATCGTTTCCACCAAAGAACCGTTGCATCACCGGCACCCCAATCAAATCCAGCCAGGTATTTCCGGTTCGATCGGGTCTAGAGAATATCGTACCCAACTTTTGCAGTCAACTTTTCCAAAGAATCTAATTCAGCACCAGTTTCCGAGTCTCGCATATAGCGTTTCTCAAATTAATGTGGGTATCGCCTATTTGTCATTGCGATTTTTCGCGCAGCGTGGGGGGGAGACTAGCGAGTAACTTATGCTTTCATAGAGTCGCGCAGCGTTGCGAGGCACGAAGCAATCTCCCCCCCCCCCGCTAGCCAGAACTCCCCGGGTAACGCCCCCTCCGCTGCGAGGCCCGACGCCAGTCCGGCTAGCAATCTCCGACAGCATCTCACTTATAGCCCCCGCGCAGGCGGGCTTAACCCCTCGATCGCCCGATCAATCCCCACCAACCTCCCGTCCGCCGCAACTACGATCGCCCAATCAAACCAGACCAGCTACAAACCACACTCCTATTATTAATGAATGTATCCCCAAAGTCAGATCAATAATTCTACCTCAACACCATAGTATCATTCATTCTTGGCTCGACTGAGTCTGTCTCTGATTTAGTTCACTGACAACGATCAAATCAGCAACAGGTGCCAGCTCTTGATATCTCAGCTCTGGTAAGCTGTCGCCCATTTAAATTGCATAGGCCCAAGAGCTGAAACCCTTGCTATAAGAGGCTTTCTCAATTTAAAATTTTGAATTTTTAATTTTGCAATTGCTTATGCCTCCCACTTTTTCCATCTCTTGATAATATTTATCACTCACTTTTACAGACTCCCAAAAATTTTTATGGTTATCCCTTGTAACTGCGGAATCTTGAGAGAAACCTGCTGTTGCTAGTTTTGAATAAGAGTGAAATTGAACTTATTAAATTAAGAAACCCGATTTTTTTCAAAAAAACCGGGTTTCTCGGCTACCAGGAAACCTACCGATCGACTGAACCCAGAATAATATCGATACTGCCCAAAATAGCGACAATATCAGCAACCTTCATCCCCCGCAGAATATGGGGGAAAACCTGCAAATTATTAAAATCAGCCGCACGAATCTTAAAGCGCCAAGGGAACATATTATCATCTCCCATAATGAAGACACCCAGTTCTCCCTTGCCACTTTCCAGACGAACATAATGTTCTCCCTTGGGAATCTTGAAAGTCGGGGATATTTTCTTTCCCATGCACTGGTAATCAAAGCCATTCCACTCCGACTTGCGTCCTTCAGCCATCCGTTTAGCTTCCAAATTCTCAAACGGACCGCCGGGAAGACCTTTCAGGGCCTGACGAATAATCTTAACCGATTCCCGCATTTCCCGAATCCGCACCAGATAGCGGGCCATACAATCACCAGCAGTTTCCCAATGTACGTCCCAGTCAAAGTCGTCATAGCATTCATAATGGTCAACCTTGCGCAAGTCCCACTTCACGCCAGACGCCCGCAGCATGGGACCCGAGAGACCCCAGTTAATCGCATCTTCGCGAGAAATGGTGCCAATACCCTCGATCCGACGCCGGAAGATCGGGTTATTCGTAATCAACCTCTCATACTCGTCCACCTTGGGGTAAAAGTAATCGCAGAAATCCTCGCATTTATCTACCCAACCATAGGGTAAATCCACCGCCATGCCACCGATGTTAGGGGTCGAGCTGGGAATCACTTCCCAACCCTCCCATTCGGAACCGGACTTGCGACTTTCACCGCATCCGGCT
>JACOMV010000201.1 GCA_014324065.1 Hormoscilla sp. SP12CHS1
AGGAGCCGGATGATGCGAAAGTATCACGTCCGGTTTTGAAGACGAGTCGGCCCGGTGACGGGTTGACTTAGTTTAATTGCAGTTGGACTAGGCGTTCTCGCAAAGCTGCAAACACCCCCAGTTCGCGACTTTGGGCCAGATATTCCCGCCAAGCAGCCACATGGGGTTCTGGTTCCAAGGGAAATGGTGGGCGATCGGCTTTCTGGAAAACATTTTCATTGTACGCAAGTAATTCCTCGATTTCTGCTGGATTAGCACCATAGGATGCGAGGATGTTGGCACGGGTTTCAATTGACATAAATTAGGATATCTTATAACTTAACCTCAAAAAATTATGTTAAGTGTTAATGTTAATCACTTTGATTTCTGCTTTATTAAATAATCTTGAATTGGCTGTTATTATAGTCAAATTATCACCCTTGAAATCGGCATCATGAGTCACAAATTTCAGCGCCTTAGCCTTGCACAATTCCGCCAACATCCGATCGTTAAAATCAGCATTTACTCCCGCATAATCTACCACGATCTCTTCCAAGTCCACTGATTCAAAACCGCTATCAATTCGCTCAGACTTTCCCACTATCCTCCGAGAGGATTTAGCAGCAACAGGTTTGAAATCAGCGCTGTTGCGAAAAGCCTTAAAGTTTGATTGCTTCGTTGCTGCTGGCAAGTTATTGTAAACAAATCGAGCGTATGCGTTAATAAATTCCGACAGTATCAGAACATCGATAAAGATGGGAACTTTCGCACTTCTAATTCGCCTAAAAGCCAAGTTATATTTTCTTTTGACTCGCGGATATCGATCGCCTTGGGGACTATAAAGGTATAGCCATATATTAGCATCAAACAACAGCGCGTCATTCGGCATTAATTGGTACTCGTCTATGGGGTAAACTTGCTTACTCATCTTCATCCCCCAAGAATTCCTGTGTCGCTTCCCGAAATCGCTGCGGGTCTTCTAAATACCTCTTTTTCCAGTATACTACATCCTTAATAAATTCCTGATCGTCCGCTGTGATCTCGACAAAGCTGAGAGAAGATTGGATCTGTTCAAAAGGAAATGATTCATACAACTGACCGATCGCATCACTGAGAAATGGCCAGGTCAAATCTTCCGCATCCTTGAAGGAAAGAATCACATTTTTACTTGATTTAAAAGCTGCTGCAATCCGATCGTAAACTTTTTGAGCATCCTCAGACGCTATACAGAGATTATCTCCAATCACTTCAGTTATAACAATCGCGATCGCAGTTTGAGGATGGATCTCAGTTAAAGAATTCATATTCACTCCTGGGTGAGTTTCCCTTAAGATAGTTAATTCTTAATGGTTAATTGGCAATTACAAATTTTAATTATGGCATATTTGCGTAATCATAGAGATAGTCTGGTCCCAGCACTTCCAGCGTAGCATATGTGAATTTCAGCGGGTCTTCTAAATACTCCTTTGTATCTGCAACTACATCAGCAATCAGATCGGCATCTTCCGGCTGAATATCGATTATTTTCAGGGATGCTGCAATTCGATCTTCATGAAACCAGTGATACAATTGACCGATCGCCTGACTGAGGAAAGCTGGAGTAATATCTTCACAATTAAGGAAGGAAAGAAACACATTCTTGTTCTTTCTCAAGGCTACTGCAATCTGTTCGTACAATTTTTAACCGTCTTCACAGGCGATACATAAGCTGTCTTCAATCACTTCATTTATAACAATCGTGACTGCATTTTCAGTTTGAGTAGGTGAGTAACTTAAAACATTCATGATTGGGTGAGGGTAATTTTACCTGATAAATATCCGGCGGGTTATTGATATTTTCTAGCTGCCTCGCAGTCTGCTAAAATCTGAGTCTTGAGATCGTCCAGAGAAACAAATTTTTGTTCCGGTCGAATATATGCTTCCAGACTCACCGTCAAAGTCTGTCCGTACAAATCCCCGGACCAATCTAACAGATGTACCTCTACAGTTTGACGGGTGCCATTTACCGTGGGGCGTTTTCCCAGATTCATCACGCCTAAGACCGGACTGGCGATCGCCTCACAGGAAACCCGTACCCTGTAAACACCTTGTCTGGGCAAAAACTTTTCGGGAGGTAACTGCAGGTTAGCCGTAGGAAACCCGATCGTTCTGCCTAGCTGTTCGCCTTTCCGGACAACTCCCACCAGACTATAGGGGCGTCCCAAAAGTCTGTTTGCTTGGCTTAGTTCGCCATCCTCTAATGCCTTGCGGATCAGTGAGGAACCGATCTTTCCTTCCACACAGGTTTGTAACGGCGCGATCGCCACCCGGACGCCAAAACCCGAGGCGATCGAGACCAAATCACCTGCCGTTCCTCCACGCTGAGAGCCAAAGCGAAAATCTGCCCCCACCGTCACCAACTGGGCTTGCAGCTGCTGCACCAGAATTTTGGCCACGAACTCCGAGGCACTCAACTGGGCCAGATCGCGATCGAAAGGCAACAGTACCACCTGTGCCACCCCGAGGGCCTCTAGCTGCTGCACCTTTTCCGGAGTGGGAGTCAGCAACAGACGCGGTTGGCCCGTAAAGAACTCTTGGGGATGAGGATTGAAGGTGACCACCGTTGCCCATACCGAGTCTGCCACCTGAAAAATAGGGTTAATTACCCGCCGATGCCCCCTATGGACGCCATCAAAATTTCCCAGGGCGATCGCCGTCGGTTTTCTAGCATTATTTAGGGATTTTGCCAAGCACACACGCTTACGCTATTCTTACACAAACTGGCACTTACCACCTAACTAGCAACTATAACGTTTCTTTTGTGGAAATCTTTTCTGTTTCTATGGTTTTGGATTGGGTGCAGACGGTACCACCAGAGGTATTGATAGCCCTTCCCTGGCCATCATACTACCAGGAAACTCTTGAGTCACTTGTTCCCCAACCCGATCTAGAAAATCATCATTATGCAGGGGGTCGTGGTGGAATATCACCAGTTTTTTCACCTTCGCCACCTTTGCCACCTTCACAGCTTCTTTCCAAGTCGAGTGTCCCCAGCCCACCTTGCTCGATTTTGGCGAGTAGTATTCCTCATCCGTGTAAGTGGCATCATAGATCAGCACATCCGCATTCCGAGCCAGCCACAATACATTTTCATCCATCCGGCCTGGGAAATGTTCTGTATCCGTGATATAGGCAGCTGCATGACCTCGCCAGTTTACCCGGTAGCCCACTGCTTCCCCTGGATGGTTCAGCAGAGCATTTTCCACCTCGATCTCTCCGATTTTCACCGGTTTCCCTATCTTGAGATTATAGAATTTCAGGTCCGCGCCCATGATCTGCAAGGGCACCGGAAAATTTGGGTGGAGCATTTGGTCGTTCAGCCGTTGCTCGATCGTCGAGCCATTGGGAGCTACCGTGCCGTGAATATGGAAGCAGTTCTGCGGAATGAAGGCCGGGATAAAGAACGGGAAGCCCTGGATATGGTCCCAGTGGGAGTGGGTAAAAAACAGATAGGCTTCTACTGGCATTTGCGACAGCAGGGTTTGCCCCAAAACTCGCAGGCCCGTTCCGCCATCGAATATTAAGCGATCGCCTCCCACGCGCATTTCTACACAGGAAGTATTTCCGCCATAGCGGACTGTTTCCGAGCCCGGACAGGCGATACTTCCTCGAACGCCCCAAAAATGTACTGTGAATTGGTTTTGCGTGTCAGACATGGGTGTTTTTTCCCGGATTCCACTAACTCTACCCAGTGAACGAGGCGAACTGCCTATTGTTTTCCTAGCCTAACCTGAGCTGTTCGCTTTTGGCAATGGTTCTCCAAATGCTACTTCAGGGGCCTCTCTTTATATTTTTTTAACATCTTAACAGTTCGCGTGTAGCCGTGGCGAAGCAGCAGCATCGCGCCACTCCCTTACCCACCCTTGCTCGTCTCCCCCTGGCTATCACCGGCTATCCCTCCCCTCGTTCCCTGGCTCCCGCCCGAGTCTGCCTCAAACAATGCTGCCATAAATGCCAAGCACTCGATGTCCCCAAAGCTAGTTAGATTATACTGCAAAGGAGTCACGCTGATGTAATTTGCACTAATTGCCTGTACATCTGTTGGGAGTTCCTCTGATTCTATACTATCTGGAAGAGAATCGGACAATAATTCACCCGCTAACCAATAATATGTTTTCCCCCTAGGGTCCACTCGTTTCTTAAACACCTCATCATAGCGACGTACCCCTTGACGAGTAATTGCCACCCCTGCTATTTCTGAAGACCTAACTGCTGGCACATTTACATTCAGCAGCATTTTTGATTTTTTACCTTGCTGCTCTAATATCGCTAGCATTCCCGAGGCAAAACTGGCGGCGGGGGCAAAATCGGCCGAGGAGAAACTTGTCAGACTCAAGGCGATGCTGTCTATCCCCAAAAGACTGCCCTCCATTGCCGCTGATACCGTACCGGAGTACAATATATCTGTGCCTAAATTTGCTCCCTGGTTAATTCCTGCGATCACATAATCCGGCGGTTCCGAAATCAATACTTCTAGTCCTAGTTTAACGCTATCACAGGGAGTGCCCGCACAAGCCCAAGCAACGATTGCGGGGTGAAAAATATCATCTACTCGTTCCGCGCGTATGGGTTGGTCTAGTGTCAGACTGTGACCAGTCCCCGATCTTTCCCGATCGGGGCAAACCACCGTCACCTCATGACCGGCTGCTACCAGTGTATTAGCCAAACTGCGCACCCCTAGTGCCAATATACCATCATCATTGCTAATTAATAGTTTCATCTACTGTCCGTTGTCAGTTGCGTAGGGCGGGGCGCCTGTCAGAGGAAAATGCCCAGTCTTAGCCTCTTGACCATAACCGATGCGATCGCCTCTATTTCTCTATCGCTCCCAGCTACAGTTATAAGCTATTATGTTCATTTCCGACAAATCAGAAGTAATGGCCCAGCTACCAGAAGAAATCACCACTGTTTTCAGCTTGCAGCGGCTGCTGCTGGCAATTATCAATGAAGCCAATTCGACTGGATATACTATACTCGAACAGTATGGTGAGACCCCTGAGGCAATTACTGACTTCGATCTCCTCCAGAATACTAGAGATCAGGCCCAAACTTATTACTCTCGTTTTTCGACACTCCTACTACGGAATGCCGAATCCTATCCCAATGCTTCACCTGCCATGCTATAATTACTAGAACAATCTATACAATCTATAGTAGAAGCACAAGCAGTTTCAACAGCTTGTGCTTCTACTATCGAAGAAGCGAAAAGAGATTGGAACCTATTATGACTCATAAACCACCACCTCCTAGCTTAGAAAGAGTTAAGCAAAGAGTCGCCAAAATGGATGAAATTAACAAACGCTGGGATGCTCTAATTGTAGTGGCAGACTACATAATTGCTGAATTGGAAGCTGATATTCGCAAGCAACCTCTATACCGTTACAGGTTGTCAAGGGCAATGAGTCAGCTGAATATGCCACCAGAAAAAATGTTAACATCATCAGCTCCGACTGCCAATCCAGAGAGTGGGAGCTAAATATTCACAGCTTCAAATATAAAGGCGCACAAAAATCAACAGTTTTCACTACATATATCAGGACAGGAGTCGCCAAAATTACTGGACAAACCTCGTGCTCGATTAGATGTCTCACTACCTGCGCTAACCTCCCATTTAATAAATCTGCTTTCACCTCCTCAAGACAAATTGTAACGCGATATCTCTTGGCTAACCCATCTAACCAATCAAGTCGGTCTGGTTGGAGTCCGGCCTGAATTCCCAGGGAGTCTTCTAAGTCTCCTTCACAGTCCCCGATCGCGTCAAGTGCTACCAGGGCTTCTGGATATTCTGCCAAGGCAGACCGATATCGGGCAATTTCTGGCGATGAAATTATAGTCATGGTCAGATTATAGCGGACCGCAGCCGAACGCTCAAGAGGTCCGAGACGATTTTAGATATCCTGGTGCCCTGCAAATCGCGCTAAACTCAGCATAAATATAAACGTAGCTTATTCCACCCCCAGCATGACTACTGAGCTGAGCGATATTGAGACAAAATTGGCAAGCCTCCGACAAGCAGCAACTGATGCGATCGCCTCTGTTGACAGCCTAGAGGGCCTAGAAGAACTGAGAGTCAGCTATCTGGGCAAAAAGGGTCAGATATCGAAAATCCTGGGTGGCATGGGCAAACTAGACCCAGCCGATCGCCCCCGCCTGGGTGTTGCGGCCAACGAGGTCAAAACCGCCCTGCAAAGCCTACTGGACAGCAAGCGGGAAGCCCTGCAACAAGCGGAGATCCAAGCCCAGTTGGAAGCGGAAACCCTGGATGTGACTATGCCAGGAGTATATCACAGGCTGGGTCGCATTCACCCCCTCAACAGCACCTTGGACCAACTAATTGATATCTTCGTGGGGCTGGGTTACACCGTCGCCGTGGGGCCAGAAATGGAAACGGACTACTACAATTTTGAAGCCCTGAATACCCCACCGGACCACCCAGCCCGGGACATGCAGGATACCTTCTATCTACCGGATGGGAATCTCCTGCGCACCCATACTTCCTCGGTGCAAATTCGCTACATGGAATCTAACGAGCCACCGGTGCGTATCGTCGCCCCCGGTCGCTGCTACCGTCGGGATACCGTAGACGCTACCCATGCGGCGGTCTTCCATCAAATGGAACTGTTGGCCGTGGATGAAGGGCTGACTTTTACTGACCTGAAAGGGACGATCGCAGAATTTATTCACCAGATCTTTGGCGATGTCAAGATTCGTTTCCGCGCCAGTTACTTTCCTTTCACCGAACCCAGCGCCGAAGTAGACGTAGAATGGAAAGGTCGTTGGTTGGAGGTGCTGGGCTGTGGCATGGTTGACCCCAATGTCTTGAAAGCTGTCGGATACGACCCGGAAGTTTACACTGGCTTTGCTGCTGGCTTTGGCATCGAACGCTTCGCCATGGTGCTGCATCAGATCGATGACATTCGCAGCTTTTATAGCAGCGACTTGCGTTTCTTGCAGCAGTTCTAATCATTCTGATTTGCGTCCGGTGTCTGGAGCATGCCGATGGCGCTGCGCTGGGCGCGCAGCGCATGTCCTTCAGGACAAGAGCATGCGGAAGACGCCGTCGGCTGGGCCAGCTCCCCGGGTAACGACCCCTACGCTGCCCGACCGGTGCATCTGAGGGAATGTTATCATCGGTAGGGTGGGCCAGCTCCCCGGGTAACGACCCCTACGCTGCCCGACCGGTGCAAAAATTATTTCCAATTCACCATGTTGACCAAGCTAGATCCCGAAATCCCAAAACGTCTGGGAATAGACATCAATTATTTTTCCACCTTTTGCCAGCGGTGGGGAATTACTTATATGGCATTGTTTGGGTCAGTTTTACGATCTGATTTTCGGATAGATAGTGATATTGATTTCTTGATTACCTTCGCCCCCAATGTGCGGCAGGGGTTGTTAACGCTTGCTAAAATCAAGCAGGAACTAGAATTACTGTTAAATCGCCCTGTTGATATTGCACTTAAAGATTCGATTTCTTTTGGGGAAAATTGGATACGGCGGCGGGAGATATTATCAACTGCTCAAACCATTTATGAACAGAGATAAGGCATCATTACTCGATATTTATAATGCGAGCAAATGGATATTGACATTCATCGTAGGACTGACCAAATCAAAATTGACTACAAATGTTGAAAAACAGTCAGCCATACTCTATCAAGTCGTGCGATTCGTTCAGGTATAAACTGTAACCAGTGAAAGCCTGGCTGGTCTCATAAGCTAGCAACTTTGGTATT
>JACOMV010000202.1 GCA_014324065.1 Hormoscilla sp. SP12CHS1
TGTGGTCAACGGTTAAGTCACTGGTCAGAATGTTCCCAACACGAGCAATGGAGGCGCTAGAACAGTTAATTGAACTTGCCCTGATGCTGATTGGAACAAATACGTTTAGCAACTTGAGTTATAGATAGGTGCAAGTATAACATCCGCATCTTTCGACAGGTCAGGCCGCAGCCAGCTAGCCATCGGTCTGCTTTTAGTGGACTTGCCTCACAAAAAGCAAGTGGACTTGCGCTCTTGTTGCCGCTCTCAAGTAAGCGCCTGCTAGGCTTAATAATACGTGACTTTGGATATATTTTTTATACCGCCATAGCTTGCTAGTACTGATTCCCAAAGATGAGAGATGTGTAAGTTTTTGGGCAACAAGAGCGCAACTCCTTCAGATGGCGTCCTAACCAGAGTGGCTAACGCTATAGCAAGCATTCAGTCAGCAGAAGGCATGTTACTTCACGCTGACCTTAGCACCTGTTTCTTCCAGTTGCTTCTTAGCATCCTCAGCCGCATCCTTCGCGATCGCCTCCTTAATGGCCTTCGGTGCTCCCTCTACCAAATCCTTAGCTTCCTTCAGACCCAGACCGGTAAGGGCCCGTACCACCTTCAGGACAGCAATCTTCTTATCAGCTGGGAATTCTTCGAGCACCACATCAAACTCTGTTTGCTCTTCCACTTCCTCAGCGGGAGCAGCAGCAGCACTAGCAGCACCGGGAGCCATCATCATCATACCACCAGCAGGTGCGGCGGCGCTGACGCCAAAAGCTTCCTCGATTTGCTTGACCAATTCCGAAGCTTCCAGCAAGCTTAAGCCTTTGAGTTTTTCCAGAATTTCTTCAGTTGCAGCAGACATTGATTAACTCCTTAATAATGAATGTGTGGTATTACGATCGTCTTCTTTGTAGGGTAGGCAGTGCCCACCCTCCCGTCAGGTGGGGGTTAAGGTGATTCTTCCTTAGCGGAGATCGCGGCCAGGCAGCGACCCAGGGAAGCAGGCACCTCATTAATGCTGCGACCCAGGGAAGCAGGCACCTCATTAATGCCAACAGCAAGCTTAGTAGGAATGCTGTTAATGGCACCAGCGATTTGGGCGATCAATTCCTCCTTAGAAGGCAAGTCGGCGATCGCCTTCACCTCCACCTCATTCAAGGCCCTACCTTGCATGACGCCACCACGAAATTCCGTCTTCTTGGTAGCTTTTTGAAATGCTTGGTAAGCCTTAATCGCAGCACCCATGTCATCCTCGATCAACAAGAATGCCGATGATTCTGACAGGAAGTCCTGCATCGGTTCCCAGATAGGGTCACCTTGGACTGCACGTCCCATCAGGGTATTCTTCGTGACCTTGCAAATCGCACCCGTCGAGCGCAGTTGCCGCCGTAAATCCGTGATTTCGGCCACAGACAATCCTTTATAATCTATAACAATCGCCATTTGAGACTCGCTCAACTTTTGCTTAAGGTCGGCCACAATGGCTTGTTTGTCTTCCAAGGTTCTACCCATATCTCTCACCTCCTTAAATGGGTAAACAATTCAAACTGAAAAACCCCGACATTTAATGCCGGGGTAACATCGGAAAGCCATAGTTCCTTTTTTCCAGGAACTGTTTTTCCAAGTCAACCTCGGCAGGATATTAAGCTGTTAGCACCTGCTGTTTTTGGTCGATATTTCAGTTGTTCTTTGTCAGTCGTTCGTTGTTAGTTATCAATTTACCAATAACCATCATACCGCCTCAGCCATCTTCAGATCCCGCAAAGCGTTGATATCCACCTGAATAGAGGGACCCATTGTCGCCGCTACACACATTGTCCGCCAGTAGCGCCCTTTCGCACCCCTAGGCTTATTGCGTTCAATAGTTTCCTGCAAAGCTTTCAGGTTTACTAGCAAATCATCAGCCGAGAACGACGCTTTGCCAAACTGGATATGGACAATGCCCGTGCGATCGGCCCGAAACTCCAGTTTACCAGCTTTCACTTCCGTAATCGCATTTACCACGTCAAAAGTCACCGTACCGCCTTTAGGCGATGGCATCAAGCCACGGGGGCCCAGAATCCGCCCTAACTGGGCCACCTCCCTCATCATATCCGGTGTGGCAATCACCCGATCGAAGTCCATCCGACCTTTTTGGATTTCCTCAATCAGGTCTTTAGAGCCTACCACATACGCGCCTGCTGCCGATGCTTCCGTCACCTTTTCACCTTTAGCAATCACCGCTACCCTGACCGTTTGACCAGTTCCCTTCGGCAGCGCCACCGTTGTCCGCAGCTGCTGGTCCGTGTACTTGGGGTCTATTCCCAGGCGCACGTGAACTTCTGCTGATTCGGCAAATTTCGCTGTTGCCGTTTCCTTCAACAGCCGTAGCGCCTCCAGCGGTTCGTAGAGGCGTTCTTCTACTTTTTTTTCCAGTTCTCGTATCCGACGCGATCGCTTTTTCGGCATCTTGTTCTCTCCTGGGGTCAACCACGAAGCCCAAGCCTCTCCCCCAATGTGATTATCTGATTACTCTACTATTTTCACGCCCATATTCCGAGCCGTTCCTGCCACAATTTTCATTGCCGCTCCAATATCATTAGCATTCAGGTCTGGCATTTTCCTCTGGGCAATTTCTTGCAATTGCCCCTTAGTTAAGGAGCCCACTTTCTTTCTGTTTGGTTCTGCCGAACCCTTTTCAAGGCCCGCCGCCTTGCGAATCAATACCGATGCTGGCGGGGTTTTAAGTACAAAGGTAAAGCTACGGTCTTCATAGACCGAAATTTCCACCGGAATCACCGTGCCTGCCTGGTCTGCCGTTTTGGCATTATATTCCTTGCAGAACATCATGATATTCACTCCATGCTGACCCAATGCCGGGCCCACCGGTGGTGCCGGGTTAGCCTTGCCTGCTGGCAAAGCCAACTTGATCATCGCCACTACTTTTTTCGCCATCTATCTGTGAGTTACTGTTTTCGTACCTGACTAAACTCCAATTCTACAGGGGTATCCCGTCCAAAGATCGAAAGTAGGGCTTTCAGCTTGCTGCGTTCGAGATTTACTTCTATGACTTCCCCTTCAAAATCTTTGAATGGGCCTGACAGCACCAGGATTTTATCCCCGACTGCCATATCTATTTTGACCACCAGATGTTCTGACTCTATTTGTCTGAAGATCCTTTCCACCTCATTCTTACTCAGAGGCAATGGTTTAACATGTCCTCGTCCCCTACCATAGCGGCGTTTTTGCTCCGCCCCGACAAAGTTAATCACGTGGGGAGTATTCTTTACCACTAGCCAGGCTTCATCGTCCATCAACATCCGGATCAGAACATACCCTGGAAATACCTTTTCCGTCGTTTGCTGCGGTTTTCCTCCCTTGCGGAACTGGAGGGATGATTTTTCGGGAATCGCCACTTGCAAAATCTTGTTGGCCACATTTAGGGTTTGCACCCGCTGTTCCAGGTTAGCCTTCACCTGCTTTTCGCAGCCTGAGGCTACCTGCACTGCATACCAACGGGATTTTTCCTGGCCGAATTCCAATTCTGGGAGTACCGTTCCGGAAAAATCTGATGGGAGTTCTGCCAGATCTTCCGTTTCGGTGGAACGGCCGTCTTCCTCTGACGAGCCCAAATTCATCCAAACACCTGCCCTGCTAACCAACCGAACAAATTATCCACTGCATATATCAGCAGTGCTGAAAGAGCTACCATCGACATCACAGCTACTGATTCGCTAATCAGCTGTTGCCGACTGGGCCAAACTACTTTCTCTAATTCTTCTTTCGTGCCTTGAAAAAACTTGACTAGGTTAAAGCCTTCTGTTTTCTCTGGCACTGCTTTGTTTTTCGCCACAGCTACCTTCCCCTTTTCACGCTACACAGTTGCCTGAACCGCAAGTTTATCTGTCTTCTCGTCTCCGCCGGTCTTAACTCGATGCACGGTCTCATCTATCAAGTCTACCCGAGACCATCATTCTATACCAACCACCCTGTTTAGAGACTTAACTTGCTGCCAGCGCCGGTTCCCTGTCATACCGGGGTATTGGCGGGAAACCAGAACAACTTGGGCGGTGTCTCCAGGGTAGTGCGATCGGCGCTCCCAGGAGACACTGAAGCATGATTAAGCGCGCCCTGGAGGATTTGAACCCCCGACATCAGGTTTTGGAGACCTGCGTTCTACCAGCTGAACTAAGAGCGCCAAGGTGAAATTGAAGCCTGCTGTCTCTTGCTCTATTCTAGATCGGACGCACAAGCTATGTCAACTTTTTTGGGTATTTTTTTTCCAGCATTTTACAGAGGGCGGTCAAACCGTTGATTCAGGCGGGTTCCCTTGCCTACCCGATCGCGCAAATAGTACAGTTTGGCCCGGCGGGCCTTGCCGCGACGCACCACTTTGATGCTTTTTATCCGGGGAGAATGCAGCAAGAACACCCGTTCTACACCGACACCTTGGAATATGCGGCGCACTGTAATGGTCTCGTTTATGCTGGCGTTACGCTTAGCAATCACCGTTCCTTCATAGGGTTGGGTTCTTTCTTTACCCCCTTCCCGGATCCGCACCCCTACTCTGACGGTGTCCCCTATGTATATCTGGGGCAACTTTTCCTTCATCTGTTCCGCTTCTAGGAAGCGGATCGCCTCTTGTGCGTGCATCTCTTCTGGCCTCAAAACTCACAATTTTTAATTATAACATCCTACACTCCCATGTAAACTGTTTTCAGGCATTAAGGAAAAATTTTGTTTGTAGTAAGCACTTTAGTGCTTGCCGGCGGTGCTCTTGATTATCACCGGCGCTATTCCGGGTACAGACAGACTCAGAGCGCCGGTAGCTACCGGCGTTACCAGGCGGGAGCCAGGTAACGAGGTCATCCACTCAGGTAAAAATAGTCTCAGTTGGAGTCAAGGGGGGGATGAGAAGATGGGCCACTACCGGTATATAAATTAAAGCTTTATCGAATTTTTTACGGGTTTCTCAGGTTAGTCTCAGATTGAGCAAATCCAATCTTTATATTTATTAGAGATAGTTAAAACTGTGGATGGAACAAAATTGAACTGGAGCAGAGAAGATGATGAAAAATGTAACTCCCAAAGCAGTAGTGGCTACTGCATTAACAGGTGTATTAGCTGTTGGGATTGCTGCTGTAGCTAATAATCGGGAAGCTCAGGCTCTCAAGCCAGGGCATGAAAAATGTGGTGGTATTGTTCTAGCTGGCAAGAATGATTGTGGGGCGAATGGCCATGACTGCGCAGGTATGGCTACAAAAAGTGGCGATCCTAACGAGTGGATTGGGCTTCCGCGAGGCACTTGCGCTAAGATTGTAGGTGGAAGAGTACTGAGGTGACCTGATTACCAGATATCCGGATCGAAAATGTTGCGCGAGGGGTGTTTTTGGCGTGTGGCTGAAAATGGCTTGTAGTCTAAGTTGAAAACAACTGCCAACTATTCTCTTCGTCCCGCCCATTGCCGCAGCAAAAATTAAGTAAAAAATAGCGTAGCGTGTAGCGTGTAAGAAGGATTTGGGGACGATCGAGATCGTAAAATCATTCTTCACTAATGCTATAAATATTTTCCATCTATAGATGAAAACTGACTTGCAATCCTTAGAAGTATGCCCAAAGTGGCAACTACCAACGGGAACTAAAGGTGCTGGAATAGGTTTGCGATCGCGCCATTATCAAGATATCATTACGAAGAAACCAGAAGTAAATTGGTTTGAGGTGATATCAGATAACTATTTCTGTGCAGGTGGTGGTTTGCCATTATTCTATTTAGAAAAGATTCGCCAGGACTATCCCATTAGCTTACATGGGGTAGGAATGTCTCTGGGTTCAACAGACCCATTGAATTTAGATTATTTAACTCGCTTAAAAAAATTAGCAGCAAGAGTTGAACCAGATTTGATTTCCGATCATCTATCTTGGATATCGGTTAACGGTCACTATCTGAATGATTTGATTCCTCTGATTTATACAGAAAAGGTAATGGAACATGTGGCCGATCGCATCTTGCAGGTCAAGGAATTTTTAGGGAGGCAAATATTGATTGAAAATCCTTCTCCCTATCTAAGTTTTACAGATGCAACTATGCCAGAATGGGAGTTTATCCAGGGATTAGTGAAAAAAGCTGACTGTTACTTGCTGCTAGATATTAATAATGTTTATGTAAATGCAATAAATAATGGATTTGACCCCCTTAAGTATCTGGATAATATCCCAAAAGCCCGAGTGAAAGAGATGCACTTAGCGGGTTACGAGGAACGGGAATATTATCTATTGGATACTCACGGTTATCCCGTGCATCCGCCAGTTTGGGAATTATATCAAGCTGCATTAGCAAGGTTTGGTGCTGTAGCGACTTTGATCGAGTGGGATGCTGATATTCCCACTTGGGAAGTATTAATGGCCGAAGCTTTTAAGGCGGAGAAGTTATTAAAAGAGGTGGGGTAATGGATGCGATCGGGCTGCAAAATTTATTTTACCGGGCTGTATACGAAAGAGACAGTTCTAGCATAGAGGAATTAAGCAAACATATCAAAGCACCCCAGAATTTAACAGCTGAAGAAAGTCTAGCAGTTTACCGAGGTAATGTGATTGGTAATCTGAGTAAAACATTAATGTCAACTTACCCAGTTTGCTGTCAGTTGGTGGGGGAAAAATTTTTTGAGGCCACGGCAGTCAAATATATCGATCGGTTTCCTTGCTTGTCACCAGACTTAGGAGATTATGGGGAACAGTTTCCCGATTTTCTAGCTAACTTTGAACCAGTAGCGAATTTACCATATTTGCCAGATGTGGCCCGTTTAGAGTGGCATTGGCATCGAGTTTTTTGCGGTGAGGATACAAGGGGTTAGATTTCCAGAGATTGGGTGAAGTTCCCCAGGAAAAATGGGGAGAGTTAATTTTCTATTTACCGAAAAATGCGGTGCTGTTCGAGTCAGCTTATCCTATCCATCGGATTTGGCAAGTTAATCAATCTGATTATCAAGGTGATGAGGTGGTAAGTTTAGAGTCGGGTGGGATAAAAATATTTCTGTGGCGAAAGGGTTATGATATGCGGATTGATTTACCAAATGAACAGGAATGGGAGTTGCTGAAAGCTTTTCAAGGGAATTATGCATTTGAAGTGGTCTGTGAAAAACTGGCCAGTCTAGTTGATGTGGGTTCTTTGTTACCATTGTTTGTGCAACGGGGTTGGATCGCTGATTTCCGTTCGTAGTAAGCACTTTAGTGCTTCGGGGTTCGTAGTAAGCACTTTAGTGCTTCCCAGGCGCGATTGGCGCCTGGGACGAAAATAGGGAAAGGAGATGAATAAATCAATCTACCTTTCACAATTTTCAATTCACAATTCCCTAACCTACAGCAAAATCTGTAAACTTCCTTAGATAGGGTGCATTATAGGCAATAACAATATCTTGCGGAGATACGCCCCGTTCGACTAAGACGTTGGCAATACCCACCTCTGTGCCATCATTCTGAATCCAAATCTTATCACCTTTAAGATCGATGTGAATAGTGCAACCATAAATACGACGGCGATTACTCCATCCTGCATGAACAAGCAGATAGCGGTCTCTTTCTGGATCTAATATGAGTTCTACCTCTACGTCACCATAGGCAGGTTTGTGACTGCTATATTCGGTGAGGATCTCTAGGATCATCTCCCGATATTCATCTATTTTTGCCATTGCACAATTTCCTCATTGGTCGGGGTCGAGCTGAGAGTCGCCTCTCAACCCTCCCTTTCGGAACCGGACTTGCGACTTTCACCGCAGGAG
>JACOMV010000203.1 GCA_014324065.1 Hormoscilla sp. SP12CHS1
ATGCAGTCAGAGTTCCCGGCTAATGAAACCGGGCTAGTGTTCCTTGCTTGGGCACGTTAGACTAGAACGAGTCGCACACCGATATAGATAACAGACTATGCTAATTTGTCCCCAATGTGAGTTCTCTAACCCTGTGAGTAATAAGTTCTGTTATCGTTGTGGCATTTCCTTGATTGAGAAAAAATGTCATGAGTGCGGCAGTGTCGTGCCATTTGATACAGTTAAGTGCCACAACTGCAATGCCGTGACTGGTACAGTGCGGTGGGCGATCGTCTGCAGCGGGGGGGGTCCGGGAGCCTGTCCCCGGGGAGCCCGACGAGACTGCGCCTCGCCACACGACCCATCAAATAGCAACCATTTAACCAATATTCCCCCAGAGTCAGATTTTTCCGGAACGGTAGAAAATCCTTCCGTCACGGGGGATAAAGAGCCCGTTCGCTATCCTACCACCCGACCTGCAGAAGATGATGATTATTTAGATCCGCAGCATCGCTACCAATTAATATCTCCCTTGAGAATAACCGATGAGAGCGCAACTGAGTCCGAAGCAATGGTCTTAGACCGACAGCCTCTCCAGATATCACTTTTATCAGCCTTGGAGATATTGTCGGGTGAAGAAGATTCTCGGCCTTTAGATGTGGGAATTCCCAAAATGGCTCAGATATATTGGCAGCTACAGTCTCATTTATATGAGGGGATATTGCCAAAAATATACGATGCCTGGATATCAGACTCACAGGAGGTAGTCCTGCTAGAAGACCGCTCGGATTGGCAGCTGCTTGCTGACTGGTGGGGTGATAGACCTCTGCCCCTAGATCAAATCTTGTTCGTGCTCGATAGTCTGGTAGAATTGTGGGAGATTCTAGCATCATTTGCTTGTCGTCAAAGCTTGCTATTGATATCAAATTTGGTTCTAGATGAATATCTGGTTCTCGGCCTCAAACGCATCTATTGGGAACCGGTAAACTCCCAGATTACTTTGCCTAATTTGGGGAAGTTGTGGGAAAGGTTATTCGAGCAATCCCAAGAAACTCAGGATGGTGCTTTGCTGATCCTCACAGAACAGCTGACGTCTGGTAAAATTGACACAACTGAACAACTGCGCTCTCGTCTCAGGGCGATCGCCCTGAGACGAGAGCCAGAGATTGAACGGCCCTTTTCTAATACAGGAGTGGAGTCCGACAGCGATATAAACATTCAACCCCCAATCATTCCGTCAGCCCCTACCCGCCTACAAACATCTGGTCAGCCTCAGACAACTTCTCAGGCGATGGATGACATATCCACAATGGTGCCGATGCAGTTGTTCAGCCTGGAAGACGCTGGTTTAACTGATACCGGTCGCCAACGGGATCGTAATGAGGACGCTTTTTGCATCTATACGCAAATAGAGCGATTTGAAACCAAGATGGGTCGCGCTATCCACGCTACAGGTCTCTATATTCTTTGCGATGGCATGGGGGGACATGCAGGTAGCGAGGTAGCTAGCGCACTGGCTGTTGATATTCTGAGAAATTACTTTCAAACCCATTGGATCCAAACTCCAGACTTGCATGCTCAACTGCCACCAGTCGATCGCCTGCGCGAGGCAGTGCTAGAGGCAAATCAAGCGATCTACGACCTCAACCAGCAGCACGGGCGCAATGGTACAGGTCGGATGGGCACGACTTTGGTTTTGGTTTTGATTCAAGATACAAATGTCGCTATTATTCATGTGGGCGACAGCCGCCTCTATAAGTTCACCCGCAAGCAAGGTCTGACGCAAGTTACCCGCGATCACGATGTGGCTCAACGGGAAATTCAACGGGGTGTTGCTCCGGAAATCGCCTATTCCCGCTCCGACGCTTACCAACTTACCCAAGCCCTCGGACCCAGGAATTCCGATTTCATTAAACCTGATATCCAGTTTCTTGACATCAATGAAGATCTGCTCCTAATTTTGAGTTCTGATGGTTTAACCGATAATGACCTGGTCGAACAATATGCTAACACTCACCTGGAACCATTGATCAGTTCTCGCGCTAGCCTGGAGCGTGGGGTGAATGAGTTAATTGACCTTGCTAACGAGTATAATGGACATGATAACATTACAACTGTCCTGATCCGGGCTAAGGTACGACCAAACCTTTGTTCTTTCCGGGAGCAACAAAGTTGTTAGTTGTTAGTTGTCAATTTGCCTCGTTCCCACGGCTCTGCCGCCGTCTTCCGCATGCTCTTGTCCTGAAGGAAACGGCTGGTGCCGCGCTGCCGCGAACGGCATGATCCAGACACCGGCCTGGGAATGTCAATGCTCAATTTTGAACGGATAAGATATTACTATTTAGTTCATAAAGCGCATGATCGCACTGATTCTCCTCAACGAACAACAGAGTGAGTTGCAACGGTGGAGCTTCCCCAGCGAAACGATCGGTCCGCGGACGGCCCGAAAAATAGTCAAGATTGGTCGATCGCCCGATAATGACATTGTTTTGACCAACAATCTGGTCTCCCGGTATCATCTGGAATTGCGACAAATAACCAATGCTGACGTTATTACCTGGCAACTGTTTAATCAGGGCACTAATGGGACTTTTCTTAATGGTGTCGGCGTCGAGGAAGCTATGGTATTTGATGGGGCTTTGATTCAGTTAGCCCAGGGGGGACCAGTGCTGAAGTTCCAAGCCTCATCATCAGTCCCGACTGCTCTCCTCTCCGCATGCGCTGGTGCGAAAAATCGGGATGCGCCTGCTTCGATTTCCTCTGCTTGCGACCACGCCGGCAATTTACCTGATAATCTCTTCTGCATCCACTGCGGTCAACCCCTGAAGGTGGAACAAGTTATCCGCCAGTATCAAGTGTTGCGGACTTTGGGTCGTGGTGGTATGGGCACTACCTATCTGGCCTGGTATCCCGATTTTTCGGGCCGTCCGCGGACCGATCGCGTAGCGGCTGCGCAGCCGCATCGCTCCGGGAACCGCACTCGCCCTACCTCACTGTTCGTGCTCAAGGAAATGAACGCCGATATGGCCCAAATTGAGAAGGCCAGAGAACTTTTTACTCGGGAGGCCGATACGCTGAAAAAACTCGACCATCCAGGCATTCCCCAGTTTTTTGACTCCTTTATCGATCGTGATAAGAAGTACTTAGCAATGGAGTTGATCCACGGTCAGGATTTAGAAAAACGGGTGTTCCACCAGGGTCCATGTACTCTGGAACAGGCTGTTGATTGGACGATCCAGACTTGTGATATCTTATCCTATCTCCACAGCCAGGATCCTCCTATTCTGCACCGGGATATTAAACCGGGAAATCTCTTGCTCCGCCGCCTGGATAATCGCATTTTTCTGATTGATTTTGGCGCTGTTAAGGAAATTGGTACTCCTCAAGGTACTCGCATTGGTGCTCAGGACTATAGTCCCCGAGAACAAAATCTCGGGTTACCCGTGATCCAATCTGACCTCTATGCGATCGGGCCTACTTTGATTTTTCTCCTGACTAGCGATAGTCCTCATAAGTATTATCGCAGGCCACAGAAAAATCACCCTTACCGCTTCCATCTCCCAGAGAAGCATCCCACTATTACTCCTCAATTGCGTTCTGTGATTGAAAAAGTTACCGCTCCCAAACTTCGCGATCGCTTTCAAACTGCCGCCGAACTCAAGCATGCTTTGGCTAATTGTTAATTGTTAATTACCCAAAGACAACTAACAATTAACCACTAACTTTTTAATCATCATCCCATGCTTCTACCGCTAGGAGTTCGCTTACTGGATCTTGCATTGTGAAGTCATATGCTTGCAGTTCCTTTTTCCAGTAGGACCACTCTTCCCCGTACAGAAATGCCATTTTCCAGATTCTATCCGTTGGTTTCATCGCATTTGATTCTACAAGCGATCGCACTTTTCTTTGCAGCTTAAACATTGGATGAATAACCTGCTGCTTCATTCCACTTTTAACCATTTTTGATTTTCTTGAATTCTTTCTACAAATACCTATTTATTCTGTTTCTCACTGCCCACGGTCCGCAGACGGTCTGAAAAATCGAACTCATCGGGCTTTTGCTAATTGCTAGTGACAACTAACTACTTACTGCTGACAACTACTGGGTCCTTTTTTGACAGCAGCAGACCATATTCTAACCCTTCTACTACTGCCTGATAGGAGGCCTCTAATATGTTAGGGGATACTCCTACCGTTGTCCAGCGTTGATGACCGTCACTCGATTCTACTAGCACTCTGGTTTTGGCGCAAGTCCCTGCCGAACCATCTAGTATTCTCACTTTGTAATCCGTGAGATGAAATTGCCCGATCTCCGGGTATAATTTCACCAATGCTTTGCGCAATGCTGCATCCAGGGCTGCTACTGGACCATTCCCTTCGGCGCATTCCATAATTTCGGCATCCTCTACTCCTATTTTGACTATTGCGAGGGCCTTGGGCGCTTCTTTTCCATCTATTTCTGGCACCATGTCGCAGTGGACTTGAAACCCTTTGATGGCAAATAACTCCTGCCTTTGCCCTAGGGCCGATCGCATCAGCAAATCAAAACTTGCCTCTGCCGCTTCAAATTGATAACCTTGATTCTCCAATTCTTTCATCTGGAGCAGGATTTGTCTACAGGCGGGATCCTTTTTCTCTAATTCTATGCCAAAGCTGCGGGCTTTTGCTAAGACATTCGAGAGTCCTGCTTGGTCGGATATTACTATTCGCCGGCGGTTACCTACCCGTTCTGGTTGAATATGTTCGTAGGTGAGAGGGTTTTTCTCCACTGCAGACACGTGAATGCCCCCTTTGTGGGCAAAGGCCGATCGTCCTACATAGGGCGCATGTTCGTCTGGGGCCAGATTGACTATTTCGCTGACTTCCCGACTTGTTTGAGTCAGCTGCTCTAACTGGGCTGGGGCTATACAATCATAACCCAGCTTCAGTTGTAGATTTGGGATTAATGATATCAGATTCGCGTTCCCGCACCGTTCCCCATAGCCATTGATCGTCCCTTGCACCATCTCGGCCCCTTCCCCTACTGCTGCTAGGGCATTGGCCACTGCTGTCTCCGAGTCGTTGTGGGTGTGTATGCCTAGTTTGAAATCGGACTGCTTGCCGATTTTGGCCTTCACCTCTCCGACTATTTGGCCGATTTCCTGGGGTAATGTCCCTCCATTTGTGTCGCACAACACTAACCAGTCGGCTCCGGATGCCAGGGCCACTTCTAAGGTTTTCAGGGCATATTCTGGGTTTTGCTTGTAGCCATCAAACCAATGTTCCGCATCGTATAGCACCTTTCGCCCCGATACCCGCAGGTAGGCGATCGTATCCCGAATCATGGCCAGATTTTCCTCTAGGCTTGTTTTCAAGCCAGCGGTGACGTGCAAGTCCCAAGATTTGCCAAACACTGTCACCCAGCGGGTTTGGGCCGCCAGGATGCATAAGAGCATTTCATCTTCTGCGGCCAGTTTGTGGGGGCGACGAGTGGAACAGAAGGCGACTATTTCTGCTTGCTTGAGGGGTTCGGACTTTATTTCCCAGAAAAACTGCACGTCCTTAGGATTAGCACCTGGCCATCCACCCTCGATAAAGGGGATGCCGAGATCGTCTAGTATTCTGGCGATCTTTATTTTGTCTTCTATGGATAATGAGAGACCTTCCCGCTGGGAGCCGTCCCGCAGCGTCGTGTCGTATATCCAGATCTGTTGATCTCCGTTCATTCAGATATTTTGTATTAAAAGTGCGTTTGTAGTAAGCGCTTTAGCGCTTGCTGCGTTTGTAGTAAGCGCTAAAGCGCTTGCCTCCCGCGACATGTCCCGCCTGTCCTAGGATAAGAGTGTGTTTCTGAGTATATTTATCAAGGTAAACATTAATTTTCCATCATACATGGCCAAAGTACAAGCTCAAGGCAAGACTTTTACCTGCCAACCGGCTGCCAATCTACATCAGGTGCTGCTAGCTAATGGCGATGTGCTCTGCGCGCAGTTCCGGACGTTCCCAGGCAGAGCCGTGGGAACGAGGGGAGCGCTCTTACGCACTACCCGATTTTTCCGGAACGGTGGGACATCGTATTCGCACTGCTTAATATGCTCTGGGCGCGCTACCTGTCCTGCGCGCACAGACAGGCTACCGGTCCTGCGCGATCGGCCCGCGGACGGTCCGAAAAATCGCACTCTGCGCAGCGGAGGGGCCCGGAGCGTGCACATTAATCGCACATCGCATCGACCTTTACAATGGTAAGGCTAATTTGATTAACTGCCAAGGTATCGGTACTTGCGGTACCTGCGCTGTTATGGTTGAGAGGCAAGCTTGAGAACCTAACTGGCGCGATGCTGGCTGGCGATCGATCCTTCCCCATTCTCCCACACGCAATCGACCTTTGGCCTGTCAGACCCAAGTTTTGGGAGATGCCCGGGCGATGTCACTTGACACCAGGTGATAAGCTATCAAATCACCTGTGTCAAGTGACATCGTTACCAAGTTTGATGGCTTTTGGGGACAAGGTTCTCCGACTGTTTGGACTCCTTTCGATGTACTCCGCGCGCGCTACCGGTCCTGCGTGCACAGACATGCTACCGGTCCTGCGTGATCCCACTGCGCGGAGCACATCGAAGCCTGAATCTAACTTACTCAGAGCTTTTCCATGTCCTGTCTCCACCGGCTACTGCGACTCAACCAGATGATGTCCTGATTCAGCAGCCAATCTCTATACCTTAGCTTACTTGCTCCTCACCTTAGCTTACTTGCTCCTCTCTTGTCAAGCAGGCCACTGATATTTTGTATTGGCAATTGATTTCTGTTGCTGCCGGTTCCCACTCTGGCAAACCCCGATCAATCTCCCTTCGTGGCCTAGTCATGGGGCGATCGCCCATGGCCTTTCTCTGCAATGGGCGATCGCCTTTAGCGTATCGCTACATGGGCGATCCGGCGGTCGCAAGCTTTTTTGGCTGCACTCGTCTCTGTGACGCGGTGTCTCCCGACCCATAGTCGCACGTTCCCAGGCTGCGCCGTGAGAGGACAAGCTCCGGGAACACTCCGCTGTGGGTTGGTTGGGAAGCAGCCCCGTCACGCCTTTTTTCTCTGCTGATTAACACCTGTTGGGTAGCAGCAGCTGACGTAACCGGATGTGGCCAAAAGCAGTTGACAGAGTAGAGAATAGCCTTCCAGACTCGAAACCGGGCAATGCTGGCTTACCGAAAGGCGCAACTCCCCACGAGTATGAATTAAGAAACCCGGTCTATGCGCTGCGCGCACCCGAACTTTTCTTTCGCCAACTGGTGCAACGCGAGTTCTCCAACAAGTAGTTCTCCGGGTTGCACAACGACGGGATGATAATGGTTGCTAATTGCTAATACTCAATGGTTAATCTCGATAGTCATTTTTGGTCATGACTAGATTAATAATTTACTCTTTTCAATTAGCAATTAGCAATTAGCAATTTTCAACAATTGGCTGCTATATATCATCCCCAAAATGTGCAACGCCACCGGGTTGAGGTCTTTTGCCCTATGGAAGTTCCAATTTTTTTACTTGACTGTTTAATTTCACCTATCTCTGGACATAATTTTAGATTTGAATTTTCTCATAATGACTGCTGTTATTCAGGTAGATCATACTCTACCTCCTGTAGGTTAATTTTCCTTCAACTAAATTTACAGCTTGTTCAGGAAACAAGTAGAACATTTTTGTGCTAAACTAGAGCTATACTCAATGCAGACTCAATTCAGCTATG
>JACOMV010000204.1 GCA_014324065.1 Hormoscilla sp. SP12CHS1
GGCACTGATCGCAATTGTCAGACATTGTATGCAATTATTTGGTTATCTCCGATCTCAGCCACAGCATCGGAGAGCTGATCGCGATCGCGATAAAAATTAGCTCAGGAATAAACGATGAAACAGGAAACATTAAATGGAAAACTGGCCAAACTTGTAGAAAAATATGGGTACAAGGCAGTATGGCAGACCTTGACAGAGATTAAAGAAATATCTCCTGATGAAATATTATCGTCAAGGGAAGATATTGAGAGTCAAAAGCAATCTGTCAGTAATAATCTCAACGAGAATGGCGAAGATAGTCCAGACGCGATCGCTTCAAAGTTCGCCTCTCTTGCTTCCCAATGGAGTCAAGCAGTAGCAGGGATGTCATCTACGGTCGAGATGGCAAAACATCCTGCGTACCGAGAAATAATTAGTATGGGGGAAGCAGTAATTCCTTTTTTATTAGCAGATTTAAGCCAAAATCCGCTATACTGGTTGCCAGCTTTGCGCGAGATTACTCAAGAAAACCCCGTGCCACCTTCACAACGAGGAAAAGTAAAACAGATGGCTTCCGCATGGTTAAATTGGGGAAGAGAAAAAGGTTACATCGCTTAATTATCAATGGGAGAAGCAATACATTTAGAGCTACGGTTTTCTAACTTAGCTCGCACTGAATACACTGTAACCAGTCCCAAATCGCAAGAATATAACTGCTTTGCTTGGGTAGCTGGAGATCGAGAACGTTGGTGGCAACCAACACCAGAGGATGAGTTTTATTGGGTTGAAGGCGTGCCGAGGTCCGAAACCCTATCCGCTTACATACAAGCCTATCAGACATTAGGTTATACGAGTTGCGAGAGCGAAATTCTAGAAACAGGTTATGAAAAAATCGCCTTATACGTTGACGATCGTGGCGTTCCTGTCCACGCAGCGAAGCAGTTACCTAATGGAAAATGGTCAAGCAAACTCGGCTGGCTAGAAGATATCGAACATGAGTTAGAGGGATTGATCGGCGAACGATATGGAAAAGTTGGACAAATATTGAAGCGAGTCAGTTAGACATAATTAATGCTGTAATAAGTGCGAATATAGTCGCGATCGCTAAAGCACTCGATATGCAATAATTTTACAATTATATATCAGCCAGATCGCCCCTTACCAAGCTTGACTGAAGACAAGCTAAACCTTATCCTGGGCGGGGGGCAAGATGCCAAACTTTTGTAAACCTGCATTGATCTCCTGAAGAAGTTGAAAGTCCTCCTGGGGCAAGGGATAATTACTACATTCGGGTTGTTTTTCCAGAAAGGAGAATGCTTGGCGAAACTGTTCTGGTCCGACCGCGATCGCCTTTTGAAAATGGCAGGGAATAATCCGCTGAAAATCCCAACTCGCGATTTGATTAACCCAGTCCAGAGTTGCCCTCGGGGCCCGGTTGAGAATCAGAGTTTGGAGAATTGGTGCCACCAACAGCCGCCCATTTCCTCGCAAAGCATCGAACGATCGCCTCCAGTCGGCCTGCCACTGAAAGGGAAATAAACCGAAATAGGCTTTTAACGAGCGATCGGGGGCTGTTTTCGCCTCGCTAAAGACATTCGACCAGTTAATTGCGGACAATTTACTGGGTTGGAAGTAGAAAGCAAACAGACAGATGCGCTGCCATCCCTGGCGACGGTTGGCCCAATTATCTTCTCTGAGATCGGAGGCACTGTCCTTGGCATGGAATAGCAAAGGGTAGGGATCTAATTGCACGATCGCGGGGGGATTTTCGGGCACCGAAACTACTATGTCCGTGACCAGAAGACTGCCCGATCGCTTGTAGAAAAATGCCACTTCCCCAAACCCATTCCGTCCTAAATCGATCGGGCCCAGCATAGCATAGTCAAACTGGTCGGCAAAGGGAGTTTTGCTGCTATTTTCTGGGAGAATATGAGTGCGTTTGGGGGGAAAACCCAGCCAACTGAGGGGCAAATTAAGAGGAAAACTCCATTGATGGGGGGCCACAAACACCTGGGCCTGGGGAAACTTTCGCGCAAATGGACCGACAAATACTTTATGTTCTAAACCAGAAATAGTTGGCAAGATAATGTACTTCACCCGGCCATGTTTTGTCTCTAACTCCCTTACCAACTTAACGCATTCCGGGGTCGGGGCAACGGGCGCGTACACCAAAAGGCCTCCGGCATCCAGTTTCGCGATCGTCATGCGAATGGGCACCACAACATATAAGATGCCCTGAAGCTGGTCAAAAGTCCAAACCCTGTCAGGAACGACTTCATGGCGGAGAGTCCGCCGCCTGCCATAAGGGTAAAGTGGTACGGCAGGCCAGAACGGCCATGAAAAGTCCTTCGGATGCATCTGTTGTTCCTGCATTTGCACGTTTCTCGTGGTTTGAGCCACTTCCTAAATAACCATCTCTCGAACTCTGAGTTTACCAGATTGAAGACCCCATAGTCTAGCTAAGGAGAAAATTTCCGGGTTCTGGATGCTGCAAGGATTCTACACTATCATAATTTCAGGGCATTTTTCATCACTATAACCTTCCTGCTTGAAAAATGCTGTCGGTTGTCAAGTCCAGTTCCGGGAAAATCTGAGATGACAAGCGCTGACCCGCAATAAACTGCTGCATCTGGTACTCGCCTTCCATCAACTGACACACTGTTATAGTTGGTTGTTTGGGCTTACCGATGTAACGGACTGCACCCAAAGCACGATAATCGACAATCCAATATTCGGCAATACCCATTGCTTCATATTCTACTAACTTGTGCCCGTAGTCATCCCGCGAGTTTGTACTGACTACTTCGATGACTAAAGGTACTGTTTTGCCATTTTGGATGACCGATGCTTTTAGCCATAGAGGTTCCTCTTTAATCAATGCCCGATCGAGCACCGTTACATCTGGTTGATATCCCGAACCAGGTGCCAGTGGTTTGAGCAGACAATTTTTGGGAATAGAGTAATTCAGTTCCCGTTTACTAATTTCCCAGTTGAGTTCTGCAACTAGAAAAACACTCAGGTCTTCATGAGGACCGGTTGACGGCATTTATGCGATCGCTCCTTCTATTAGTTCGTACTGTTTTCCGTCCTGTGGATACCACTCCATGAATTCCTCAAAACTCATGGGTTTTGCTTGTACCTGAATCATGATGGCTACCTCATTCTATACCTCAGTTTTTCTCAATATACGAACTCAAGAACACCAGTTGGTTTACCATCTCAGAGGCTGATTTTTCAGCAACCAACTTCAGCAAGCCTCGTAACTGCTATCCAATGGAGTATTGCTGTTGTATAACCAGGATAATTCCAGCATGGCTTTGTGACTGAACTATAAAGTCACGATGCAATCGGCAAAAATCTCCTTTATTAAAGCTGTAGATCGCACGTCCTTGTTCTGTTGCCCAAATCAATTGTTCTTCATCGGCATAACCCAATCTGCCAGCGTCTGCTACTGTGACGACATCTAAATCCGCATTTCGCAGGGCTGAGATCAACGCCGACTTGATTGTATCTTCATCTAAATACAGGCGAATCCGGCTCATGATAACTTCCCTGCTTTATACTCAGCTTCAAGGCGACGACATTCTTCTTCATAGGCGGCAAATTCTGCATCCATTGCTGCTTTATTAGCGTAGTAATATGCTAAAGCAGTATAAATACCTGCAAGGGTCAGGTGGGGCTTATCTTCTACAATTTCTTCAGGAGTGACACCTGCCTTGATCTCATTAACGACGAACTGAACCGTGATCCGGCTTCCGGCGATCCGGGGACGCCCCCCGCAGGTTCTGGGCGTCCTCACAATCATTGTACCTATGTCTGTCAGGGTTTGCATAACTTCCTCATGGCTGTTTTGCTATTATAGACTGGATTGTTATATCATACCACAGATCTGGCAACATAGATGGGAGCTTGAGACAAAATATCTTATATAATCATAACAGTGATGGAAGCAAGGTAATGGTAAGATTAAAGTTATGGCAGTGGCTCATTTTGGTAACCCCGATCGCCGCGAACGCGATTTTCCTGATGTTAGCGGCGGGATTACAAATTCACTATTGGGGCATTAGTTGGATCTGGGGAATCTTGATTTTGGTATTTGTGGGCTGGCGCTGGCTGCTGGTAAAATGGACTAGACCTGTACTAGACCAGGTAGAAGCGGCGGTAGCGGAGGTAGGCAAAAAACTGGAATCTGTGGCCGATGATAGCAGCATAGTAGGAGATGCATCTACAGAAAAAGCGGAAGCAGCATTGCAAGAGATCCTGGAGAAGACAAGAGACGATCGCCCGATCTGGGAGGACTGGCAAACATTTTGGCAGCGATGTCAGGAGTTAGTGGTCGCAGTCGCCCAGATCTATTATCCGGAAGTCAAATATCCTCTGTTGAACATCTACATTCCCCAAGCTTACGCCCTGATCCGAGGCACATTAGATGACCTGGATCGCTGGATGGCACAGTTATCTCCGGCCCTCAATCAAGTAACAGTGGGACAAGCATATCAGGCATATGAAGTATATCAGAAGCTGGAACCTTCGGCTCGGAAACTATGGAAAGTCTGGAATTGGGCCCAGTGGCTGTTAAACCCAGTAGCGGCATTGGCAAAACGAGCGAGTCAGCGCTATAGTACGGAGGCAAATCAGCAATTGCTGGTCAATTTGTCGGGACTGTTGCGGGAAACTGCTTTGCGGAACTTGTGTCGCCAGGCGATCTCCCTTTACAGCGGCACCAGTTTACCAGCAGAATCATTCGTTGTTTCTCAAGCAACTCTACCGAAGGCGAAAACTAAAACTCTGGGAGATATTATCGCCCAAGCGGAACCGGAAGAGGCAGTCGAGCAAAAACCTGTTAATATTCTTTTAGTGGGACGAACGGGGTCTGGGAAAAGCAGTTTGATTAATACATTATTTCAGGCAGAAATGGCCGCAGTTGATGTCTTGCTCAGTACCGATCGCATTGCCAATTACCATTGGCAGAGTAAAACAGAAACTCTCACTCTTTGGGATACGCCCGGTTACGAACAGATAAACCGTGGCGAACTGCGAGAACTCGTGCTAGACTATGCTACTAATGCCGATCTGCTACTGCTAGTCACTCCCGCTTTGGATCCGGCTTTGCAAATGGATATGGACTTTTTGCACGATCTGCAGGCACGTGTCACAGACCTGCCTGTAATTACTATTGTTACTCAGGTAGATCGCCTGCGTCCCGTGCGGGAGTGGCAACCGCCCTACAACTGGCAAGGGGGTACGGGTACCAAAGAAAACAATATTCGCGCAGCTACAGAGTATCGGGCTGAACTTTTAGGAGATACATGCGATCTGGTTTTACCCGTGGTGACGAGTGACATCAAAACCGGTAGAACTGCCTGGAATGTGGAGGCCCTATCCGTGGCCCTGGTAGAGGCGATCGCGCCGGCAAAGCAACTGCGCCTGGCCCGCTTTTTGCGCGATCGGGAAGGGCGAACCGTTGCTGCTGCGAAGATCGTCGATCGCTACACCTTTCAGATGGCAACGACACAGGGACTGACGGCATTACTGAAAAGTCCGGTCTTGGAATTCATTTCCACAATATCAACTGGTAGTCCGGCCCTGGCCTATGTGCTAGCAGAGAAAATCCCTGTGGAACAGTTACCTGTAGTAATAGGGAAACTGCAGATGGCCTATGACCTGTTTTCCCTGTTGAATAGTGATAGTAACCCGCTGAACTTTGACATGGTTAAACTATGGCCCCTGCTGCAGCAAGAAAATACCGGTTCTCCCGAACAAAATGCTTGGGCATTGGGCCACGCTTTGGTGGAGTATTGGACTCATAATTTGGAGATCGAACAACTACAGGAGAAGTTTGAGGAATATTTGCAGCAAGTTTGAGTCAGTGTAAGTTGCGGTTCGTAGTAAGAACTTTAGTGCTTGGGTGTGATGGGTTCGTAGTAAGAACTTTAGTGCTTGGGTGTTCTCGGTTCGTAGTAAGAACTTTAGTGCTTGGGTGTTCTCGGTTCGTAGTAGGATTTCATCTAATTTAGGGAAAATTGACCCTATGCGATCGGGCCCCTAGGATTATTGTACGGGTGTATCTCTGGTACTAACATCAAGCTTATGGCAGATGATGGGTTCTCCTATGGATTTCCGGATTTTTGCTCCCGGTTATTTGTGGAAACCCTACGAAGGAGAAGGATATAAGCCTTTGATAGTATCTTCTCATCTCAGAAATAAATTTGACGAGATTCTGAAGCTAGGCTAAAACCCGTCACCGAAGTCGCTTTAGCACTGTTCGATATATACTTACCGTCACAGGGAGATATCTTGTGCCAAAATCTCTGGAATGATGAGGAAAAATTGGGAATTTTCAGCCCCGATGCCCTAATATTAATGTAGCCTTAAATGATTGGATTGTCAACCTGGATAAAGTAGGATTTCATCTAATTTAGGGAAAATTGACCCTATGCGATCGGGCCCCTAGGATTATTGTACGGGTGTATCTCTTGAATATCATTAAGCCCGCGCAGGCGGGCTTTGTTCTTGTAGCCGGACCCTTTAGGGTTCGGGCGTAGTGGCGACCTAAAAGAGAGATGCACCCAAGCAGATGGGTGTATCTCTTGAATATCATTAAGCCCGCGCAGGCGGGCTTTGTTCTTGTAGCCGGATCCTTTAGGGTTCGGGGGTGGTGGCTTGAAAGTGATTAAGCCCGCGCAGGCGGGCTTTGTTCGTGTAGCCGGACCTCTCGTTCCCACGGCTCTGCCTGGGAACGGGTTCGGGGGTGGTGGCGACGGGGCGATCGCCTGTGGGATGCTATTATAACTCAAGTTGCTACCTATAAAAATTTCGACCTCTCAGACAGCAATTTTTGGCAAAGATATCCAACATTATGCCAGCCATTTTGGAGTAAATCACAAGGCTCTAAAGGCTAATTTTGGCTAATTTGGGTATTGGGGTTCTGTAGGTAGCAACTTAGGTTATTATAGTAGACCCAGGGATATTATTGATAGATTAACTCTTGAGAACCAACGACGATGACTCAACCCTACGCTGACAAGGCTGAAGCAATATTACTCGATATCGAGGGTACCACAACACCAGTTGATTACGTCTTTGGGGTGCTGTTTCCTTTCGCCCGCGATCGCCTGGAAAGTTTCCTGGCAGAAAATTCCCAAGACGAAGAAGTCCGCACCGACTTAGCAATGCTGCGCCAAGAATACGAAACCGATATCTCCCAGGGAGGAGATATTCCCCAATGGCAGGGGGAAAACCCGATCGCGCAGCGTGCGCGCAGCGCATTCGCCGCCGTCCCCTACATCCATCATCTGATCGATCTCGATCGCAAATCTACAGGACTGAAATCCCTTCAAGGCAAGATTTGGCATCAAGGTTACCTGGAAGGCACCCTGCGATCGCAAATGTTTGCCGACGTGAAATCAGCATTCGATCGCTGGACCGAGGCAGGCAAACAGGTGTTTATCTTTTCCTCTGGCAGCATCCAGGCACAAAAAATTTTGTTTCGCTACAGCGATGCCGGGGACTTAAGTAATTTCCTCAGGGGCTATTTTGATACTACCACGGGACCGAAGAAAGAAACAGATACCTATCATAAAATAGCCCGGGCGATCTGGTTTCCCCCTGGTACTATTCTCTTCATCTCTGACGTAATAGCAGAACTGAAAGCAGCCCATGCCGCCGGTATGCAAACCCTCTTTTCCCGGCGTCCCGGCAATCATACTTCTGACTCCGAAGGGTTTCGTGCGATCGCATCTTTCGACCAGGTTTGAAAAAGGGCGATCGCCCCAATACTTCTCTGTTAAGGATATAGGTTATCCGGAGCGAATGCCCTAATATTAATGTAGCCGATTATGATTGGATTGTCAACCCTCTAAGTGGTATTTCATCTAATTTAGGATAAATTACTATATGCGATCGCGCCCCTATTATTTTCCGAATTCCTGGGGCGCTCGCACTTTTTTTCTTTACTCTCGTTCCCAGACTCTAACCAAAAACGGGTAGCAGAAGTCTCCAGACTCCGGACACGATGCTGGAGCCTCGCTTCTCGTTCCTAGGCTCCGCCTGGGAACGAGAAGCGAGCGCTAAGAAGCCAGAGCCTTTTCCACCTCTTGCTGCAATTCGCCCGACTTGTACATTTCAATCATAACATCCGAACCGCCGATAAACTCTCCATTTATATAAACCTGGGGAATCGTCGGCCAGTTGGAATATTCCTTAATTCCCTGACGTACTGCTTCATTTTCCAGCACATTAAACGTCTCGTAGGGGACGCCCAAAGTATTTAGAATTTGGACAACATTGTTAGAAAATCCGCACTGCGGCATCAATTTATCCCCCTTCATGAAGACAAAAATCTTGTGCTGCTCGATCGCCGCATCAATTTGCGCTTTTAATTCTGGAGTTAGAGTCATAGTTCTCTGCCTGCAATTCTTTACTATCTTGTCCTTGATTGAGTATTATCCACTCTCTGAGTGGAGGAAAATGTTAGCTGTTAACATTTTCCATGAGGGACTGCCCTAGGCGCTAGCAACACCCGAAGAAGCTTCCCATTGGGCCGGAGTATAGGTTTTCAAGGCCAAGGCGTGCAGTTCGTTAGTCCCGATCGCCTCCTGTACCGATCCTAGAACCAGCTGATGCCTCTGCACCGTTCTTTTCCCTTCAAACTCGGACGAAACCACCACCGCTTCATAATGTTCTCTATCCTGAGTATCCAGATGCACTCGAGCATCTGGGAGCTTCGCCTTAATCATGGCCTCAACCTCTGCTGGGTCAATCATTGCATACCTCTGTCACTCACTACCTGATACATTATTCTAATAATTATCGCTGCTCGACTGGTTATCACTGGGACGAGGATAGGGAGAATCAACGAACCCCAACTCAAACAACTGCTGGTAAGCCTTCTTACCCAAATCACGAGTCGGATTTTGGCTGCGAATAATCTGAATCAATAAGGGTACCGCTAGTTCTGGCTGATTTTGGGCCCGATACACCAGTGCCAGCTGATAAGTTGTCTCATCCCGCTTCTGGGCGCTTTCTAACGCCTGACGGCGTTGGCCATCAGCAATCCGGTTATCAATCCCGGTAAAGCTACCAGCCAGTTGTTGATATAAGTTGGAAAGCTGATTGAACAGTTGACGTGCCGATCTGAGTTTCTCCACCGCCAGATCGTAATTTCCCGCATTTACCGCTGCGTTAGCCTCATCAATCAATTTTTCTCCTCCCGCCATGCTCAAAAGACCGCTATCCTTCAAAGGACGGAGGTCGCTATAGTTTTCCTCCAGTTCCTGTAATGGTTGGAGAGATGCTGGCAGTTCTGGCCGCTCTATCTGGGCCGCCCCTGGCTGCACTAGGGTCAAAACTGCCGTGGAGGTTAGGAAAACGAAACCGATCGATCTTAGGAGGCCAATTGCGCTCATAGAATCACTTACTATTATTGGATGAATTTGTTGCCATGTTGAAGAGGGGTTCGGAATAACACGCTTGGCATATTCCTTCACTGTCGTGATTCTCATAGTAGCGATTAACTCTGATATTTTCACCACAGGTTGAATTTTATGAACAGTAGCCGTAATCTACTTAATTTCCCACTCCCCTACGCTTCCAGGGCCAGCGTCCCCGAAGCCAGGGTGGGTATGATTTTACAACGGGGCGGCGAGGAATTCATGTTGTCAAAACTGGACGATCGCTTCACCGTTGCTCCCAAAAGCAATGCTCCATCCTCTTGGACGCAGCAGATCCGGGGCCAAAAGCAGCAATTCCTCGGTCGGACCCAGATCGCCGACTTCCTCGTTCCGTCCCACCGGCGAGACCGCATCATGGCCGCTGCCCGGGCTAGAGATAGCGTTGCCTTTGCCAGCCATGTTTATCAGATCCAGGATAATCTGGGAACCCTAGTCTACCTGACAGACCAGATCGCAATTCAATTTCACCAAGGTACTAGCGACTTTACCCAGAAGGCGATCGGGGATAGATTCGGTTTGCGCCAGCTGAAACCAGTAGTCAGTATTCCCAACACTTTTGTGTTTCAAATTACCTATCTGGCTCAGGAAAATCCCGTCAAGATTGCTAACCGACTGATGGGGCTATCACAGGTAATGGTGGCGGAGCCGAATGTCATGATTCAGACCCAAAAGCATTACCGACCCCAGGACTCACTATATCACAAGCAATGGTATTTGCACCATACTGGAGGCAATCAGTTAACCTGGGGATCCCATATTAATGTGGAGAAGGCTTGGGATATTACTCGTGGCAGTCGCGCCTGTACGATCGCCGTGGTCGATGATGCCCTCGACCTGAACCACCCAGATTTCCAGGGCCTAGGAAAGATTGTCGCCCCGAGGGACTTCAAAGAACAGGACTTTTTGCCCCAACCGTCCGAAATAGAAGACAATCACGGCACCGCCTGCGCTGGCATCTGCCTAGCCGAAGAAAACGGTAATGGCATAGTCGGAGTCGCCCCCGGTTGCGCCCTGATGCCGATTCGCACCACAGGTTTTTTAGATGATGAATCGCTCGAGCAGCTGTTTGACTGGGCCATTACCAAAGGAGCTTCAGTAATTTCCTGTAGCTGGGGGCCTGCGGCAGTCAACTTTCCCCTCTCCCTGCGACAAAGGGCAGCCATTTTCCGAGCCGCCACCGAAGGGCGCAAAGGTAAAGGCTGCGTGGTAGTATTTGCCGCCGGGAATGCCAATCGTCCCGTCAACGGCTTCGTCACCGAGCGGGGTTGGCCAGGTCAAGTCCTGGAAGGTTATACCAAATGGCTAGCAGGCTTCCCCGTACATCCAGACGTGATTGCCGTTTCTGCCTGCACCAGTTTGAACAAAAAAGCAGTCTACAGTAATTGGGGCAAGCAGATCTCTGTTTGTGCGCCCAGCAATAACGCTCCTCCCGGGATCTGGCTCCAGGAAACTGGCTTTATCGAAACTGCCCCCCAGATTAATACCTATACCCCCGGCTTGGGGGTGTTCAGCACCGACCGGACGGGAGCCATTGGCTACAGTCGCAACGACTTTACAGGAGATTTTGGCGGCACTTCCAGTGCTTGTCCGGTGGTGGCTGGAGTAGCGGCCCTGGTGCTGTCAGTAAATCCCGACCTTACTGCTCGGGAAGTAAAGCGCATCCTGGAGCAGACCGCCGATAAAATAGAAGACCCCAACCCCGACCCCCAACTGGGCTTTCGCAATGGCACCTACGATCTTAGAGGTCATTCCGAGTGGTTTGGCCATGGCAAGGTGAACGCCTTTGAGGCTGTCAAAGCAGCGAAACAGCAGCTAGCAGTTCCTCTACGGGTTATCCGGCGCGTGGCAGGCCAAAATAACGAACGGCTTGCTATTCCCGATTATAATCAGCTAGGTGTTACCAGTGAGATTTATATTTCCGATTCCGGTCGGCTGAAAGATATTCAAGTTAGGATTGATATTCAGCATGATTTCTTGGGGGATTTGGAAGTGAGTTTGGTGGCACCTAATGGCGATCTTGTGCTGCTACAAAACCGGACCATGGGACGGGCCAGGAAACTGCAAGCAACTTATTCTCTGCAAAATATCCTCGCTTTCCGGCAGTTGTTCAATCAGTCTGTCTATGGTGTTTGGAAACTCTTGTTAGTGGACCATGCCTTGGGCGATACTGGTTGGTTGAATGGCTGGCAGTTAACTCTCGGTGTCTAGTCGAGAACGCTTCATGGCCCGCCGTGGGTTCTAACCCACTCGTTACCTGCAGGTAACGAGGCTCAAGTCGGTTTTCAACCGACTTAAAACCTTATGTAAAAGGTATTTTACATAAGGTTTTCCCTCGTTCCTAGGCTCCGCCTGGGAACGAGCTATTGAGGCTCCGCCTCTAGTTGCAAATGATGCAAGATATGAGTTAAAACCCACTTCATACGCATTGTCGAGAACGCTTCATGGCCCGCCGTGGGTTCTAACCCACTCGTTACCTGCAGGTAACGAGGCTCAAGTCGGTTGAAAACCAACTGAAAACCTTATGTAAAAGGCTGGGAAACTGCGTTACCTGAACCAAATGACTAATAAATTAGCTCGCGCTTTGTCCGTGGAGGTAAAAGATGTAAAGCTGCATTTCCCCGAGTCTCTGACAAAAATTAATGCTTCCCAGCAACTGCAGACAGCGGGAGAGTTATACATCAAAGCTTTACGCAAACACGCTCCCGAGGCCCGGTACATTACTGATAAAATGCCAGATAACTGTTTCCGCATCGGCATACTCCATCTCATCCTACCTCAGGTAAAAATAATTCACTGCCTGCGCAACCCAGCGGAAGATGCCTTTCCTGTTATCAGAAGCTATTCGCCCAAGGACAAAGCTTCTCCTATGACCTGAAGGATCTCGGTCGCTACTATCAACTTAACCACCGACTGATGCAGCATTGGCATGCTGTTTTGCCCGGGCATATCCTGGATATTCAGTACGAGGATGTGGTTGCATCTCGACAGGAAAAAGCGCGAGAAATATTGGAGTTCTGCGGCATAGAATGGCATGATGCTTGTCTGAACTTTTATCAGACCGATCGCACAGTGAAGACTGCTAGCGCTGCCCAAGTCCGCCAACCGATCTATACTACTTCTGTGCAGCGGTGGCAGCGCAGCGTGTTATGAAAGACATCTGGCGCCTCTATTATAGGCCCTCGGTCCACTTGGGACGGTCATTGAGTAGAGGTTCTTCTATCCCCCCACCTGTGTATCTCGATCGGGGCGATCGCCCCTGTCAAGATACACAGCCCATTTTTTACCTGAAAAAATTATCAAGTGAGGGAATCAAAGTGCATCTGGCTTCACCTGCGATCGTATTGTCCTTTATCATCGTCAACTGTATTGCCACATTCATCGGAGGATACGCTGGATTTGGCGGTAGAATTATAGGGGTTATACTTGTCTACATTTATTCCTTACAACATCCAAACTCTTATAGACAGTGTTTCATTAATTTTATTTATTCCTAAGATTATACTTATATTAATTTCGATAACCAATGGAAAGATATTATGGAAAAGTGCATTACTTATTCTTTTAGGGTGCTTAATTGGAATTCCGTTAGGATATAAATTTATTTATTGCCATATTTTGAAATCAAAGCATATTCAGAATCTGTTTAGGTGCGATCCTGATTATACTCGAAATCAATGGAGTAAAATCGTCAAAGCCGAAAAAAATGGCTAAATACTGGGCGAGTCCCATAGAAATTTTAAGCGGATTTCTGACGGGAGCATTCCTTACAGGTGGGCCTCCTATCATCATATACCTTTATTCTCGGACAGATGAGCCACAAAAAATGAAGGCTACGATTCAGTTGATATTTCTCTTAATGTTGATTATGAGGAGTGCCAGTATGTTTGTTAATCAAGCAATAGTAGATTATGCAAATATTATCTGGTTGAACGCATGGAGTTTGCCATTTGTTATCCCGATCGTCATAATTAGCCATCGTTTGTCCTTAAATAATTCTCCCCAAGCTGATTTGAGTAAAGAGCATGATTGCCGAAAAGTAGTTGCTAAGAGTGACTCAATGTTTGGCAATATACATGGAATGGTGAATGCAGCAGGGATAACTGATAGAGGTTATTTAGATGACACGACTGTAGAACTGTGGGGTATGCTATTCGCAGTAAATGTTCGCGCACCTTTTATTCTTACCCAAGAAGTAGTTAGGGTGATGAAAAGGGAAAAATCCGGAGGCAGCATTGTTAATATTATATCTATAGTTAGCCCTTCTTGACAGCTTACAGTTCTTCTAAAGGAGCCCCAATGAGCATCAGGTTTAAAAGAAAATGGGGAAGCCCGATAATTGGCTCGAAGAAGCTGAATCTTCTCGACCGTTTGGACGACTCCTGAAGCCTATTGATGTTGCGGAAATGGTGGGATTCCTGTTGAGCGATAGAGCTTCAATGATAACGGGTTCCATAATTGAATTTGACCAAACAGTCATAGGAGCATATGACTGTTTGGTAGTGGTCAAGATGTATGATTTGACTACGGTCCTAGGTTTCAAGCGCTAAAATCACTACTTGTGAGCCACCAAACCCTCATATAAACTACCAAAAAAATAAGGGAAGAGAACCGAAGTTCCCTTCCTCTTATCACCACCTTTGAGTTTTCTCCGCAGTACTTGCTGTTGCTTTTTCAGCTGCGCATTCGGGCCGCGCCACCTTGGCCTTTGGAGTTTCTATCCTGGCGGCGGGGAGACTCCCATCGCTTCAATTGCATTTTCCCTTTCTCCTCAACAGACAGTGAGTCGAACAGGAAGCTGATCGCTAAACTCATCAGGGCCAGAGTCCGGGAAGGCCAGAGGGCCTTCCGAGAATCTATCGATTTTCCGTCTACGCACAGATTGTTAAAATGTCTGCGTTTTATTAATGGACCGACGCTCTAGTGATGGGGGTTGACATTCGGGCTAAAATTGTTCATAATATAACTCAAGTTGCTACCTATAAAAATTTCGACTTCTCAGACAGCAATTTTTGGCAAAGATATCCAACATTATGCCATTTTGGAGTAAATCACAAGGCTCTAAAGGCTAATTT
>JACOMV010000205.1 GCA_014324065.1 Hormoscilla sp. SP12CHS1
GCTGAATTGGGTCTGCATTGAGTATAGCTCTAGTTTAGCACAAAAATGTTCTACTTGTTTCCTGAACAAGCTGTAAGCGGGGCAATTGTAAAGCGAGACGGTTGCTCGGACCACTGTTCGGGAGGTAGTCCGACAAGATCGGCAACCGACAGGTAGATAACTGGTGATTGCCGACCAGTGTCACGAGATCCTGTATGAGAAGATAGTATCTCATGCTTATCGGACGCCAGAGGCGATCGCCATAGGTCCGGTCAGGTCAGGAGGTTCCGGGCGACGTTCCCTCGTAGAGAAGCATCTTCCATCTATAAGGAGCGCCCTCGCGCCCTCGCGAAGAGTATATAACTGACAACAGAGCGTTATTTTAGATTCAGGAATTAAAGAACTTAAACTCATGGCTAAACAGTTGAACCTTTTCACGACAGGACAGGTAATCTCCACAGATCTGCACACCGAGATGCAGCGGTCATATCTTGAATATGCCATGAGTGTAATCGTTGGACGAGCGCTGCCAGATGTCCGAGATGGGTTGAAACCAGTTCATCGGCGGATTTTGTACGCCATGCACGAACTGGGTTTGACTCCCGATAAACCTTACCGTAAGTGTGCTCGTGTGGTGGGAGATGTTTTGGGAAAATATCATCCCCACGGGGACCAAGCAGTTTATGACGCCCTGGTGCGGATGGTGCAGGACTTTTCTTGCCGCTATCCCTTGTTAGCCGGTCACGGGAACTTTGGCTCGGTGGACAATGACCCACCAGCGGCGATGCGCTATACGGAAACTCGCTTGGCACCGATTAGCCACGAGGCGTTGCTATCAGAAATTAGCTCCGCCACGGTTGACTTTACAGAGAACTTCGATAACTCTCAAGCTGAACCTGTAGTATTGCCTGCCCAGTTGCCAGTGTTGTTGCTCAATGGCTGTTCTGGGATTGCAGTCGGGATGGCGACTAATGTTCCTCCTCATAACTTAGGGGAGGTAGTAGATGGTCTGATTGCTCTGATTGACTTTCCAGAAATATCTGACGACAAGCTTTTGGGTCGGATTCCTGGACCAGACTTTCCCACAGGTGGTGAAATTGTGGGAACGGAAGGGATAAAAAGCGCTTATACCACAGGTAAAGGCAGTATCCTAGTGCGGGGTGTGGCGTCTATCGAGCAGATTCAATCGGGGAGTCGTGGGCGGAGACGGCGCGATTGCATTGTGGTGACGGAATTGCCCTATCAGGTGAATAAAGCGGCCTGGATTGAGAAAATTGCTGATTTGGTAAATACCAGCAAGATAGAGGGGATCTCTGACGTGCGGGATGAGAGCGATCGCACGGGCATGCGAGTGGTGATTGAATTGAAACGGGAGGCTAACCCCAAAGCTATCTTGGAATTACTCTACAAACTAACGCCGCTGCAAAGCACTTTTGGCGCGATCATGCTGGCATTGGTAGAAGGACAACCCCGCCAGTTGACGCTGCGGCAGATGTTGCAGGAGTTTTTGGATTTCCGGTTATTAACTCTCAGGAGGCAATACACCCACGAACTCCAAGAAACAGAAACACGACTGCACTTGGTCGAAGGGTTACTGGGGGCTCTCCGTCAACTGGATGCGGTGCTCGACATTCTCAGAAATGCCCCAGATGGTATCACGGCTAAAGCGATGCTGCACGAACAACTCCAGTTTAGCGATCGGCAATCAGAGGCTATTTTAGGAATGCCGATGCGACGCTTGACTGGTTTGGAGCGGAATAAATTGCAGGCCGAGTTTGCACAACTGAGCGGTCGCATACAGGAGTTACAGAGGTTGCTGGGCTCACGGCACCACCTTCGGAAGTCCCTGAAAAAAGAATTGCGATCGCTCAAACGCAAGAGAGATAACCGGCGTCGGACTAAGATTGTCCATCCTCTATCCGCGCAGGACTTAGATCCCAAACAGCCTCAGCCTAAGAATAATTCCCTAACTAAGAATAATTCCCCAACTAAGAATAATTCCCCAACCAAGAATAATTCCCCAACCAGGAATAATTCGGCCTCGACAAGAACAACTCAATCTGAGACCATCGCAAAAAAAACCCCCATCGAGCATGGTGGAGAAACAATGGTTGAATTTACCTATCGGGGGTCTGTGCGGCAAACCAGACCTCAGCCCTCTCCAACTTCAGACAATCAAGGAAATCACAGCCATTATAACGGTTATGCTCTCAAGCCTATTGATGACTTTACCATACAAACTCAACTTGCTCACACTAAGGCCGATGTCTTGGTATTCACGAATGATGGCAAAGCCTATGCGATTAAGGTGGGACATATTCCCCTAGAGTCCCGGGGCACCTCACTGGTAAGCTTGCTACCCCAGCATTCTCACCGGCGGAACGCAGACATTGTCGCCCAGTTTATCCTCTCTGATTATCATCCTGACCGCCAGATAGTCACCCTTACCAAGACTGGACGCATGAAACGCTTGCCTCTGTCAGAATTTGCTAACATCAAGAGCCGCGGTCTTAGTACTGTCAAGTTCAAGGACGATGATGACCAGTTGTTTTCTGCTCTCCTTACCCAAACTGGCGAACAGCTGCTGCTAGCTACTACTGGGGGGCGTATCCTGCGGCTGGAGGTTAACGATCGGCAGCTGCCGATTCTGGGTCGCACGGCTGTTGGCTATCAAGCTTTACACCTACAGAAGCAAGATCGACTGGTAGGCTGCGCCGCAGTTCGTATGAAAGATAGTTTCTTGGTAGTTACTCGGCAGGGGTATGCTAAACGCATGTTGGTTAATCTGCTGCCACCACCATCTCCCCGGGGGGACATTGGCTCAAAGGCCCTACAATTTACCAATACTACAGATGAACTGGCAGCAATAACGCCCGTACATGAAGACTCTTTGGCGATCTTGCTTACCAATACCGAGCGACTTTGGCAGATACCCACGGCCTCTATTGGCTTCTGGAATACAGATGGTCCGGGCTCACGCCTCCTTCAACTTCACCCCGACGAACTTATTACCACTGTATTATCCATTCGTCTTTAGTGACTGGCCATCTCTGTTGTTAGTTGTCACCGATCGGTAGGCCTGGTCCGCGAGCGCTGGTGGGCCTGGTCCGCGAGCGCTGGTGCTCGCCCTTTCCGATCGCGGCACGCGATCTGGATAATAATTTGTTACAATTTAGTTACATTAGTTAATGTACAGCCCATATTACACCAGGAGTAACCTCCCATGGAAGATAACCAAAATTCCCCTACCCCTACCCTTGACCCCGCAGAACGGAACGCTTGGAAGTTTGGCTTTACCCCTCAAGCAGAAATCTGGAACGGTCGCTTTGCCATGATTGGCTTTTTCGTTACCTTCCTCAGCATCTTCCTATCCTCTAACTCTTTGCTATAGCCCTTACAGCATCTGCTTTTTTTGTCAAGTGATTGGAACAAATTTTAACAAAACTTTAATTCACAAGACATCTGGTTGGCACAATGGATCCCGAAAGTTGCCATAACAGCAGTCTTGGTTAATCGCCGGTGAATCCGGGAAATCAAAACCGGTAGGACGATCGGGGCAGCAGTTAAGCCCCGATCGTCCTACCGGTTTGATGACTAAGAGGTTATGCAATTTAGCGGATGTATTCTTTGAGAACGCTGTTACGGTTGGGATGGCGCAACTTACGCAGGGCCTTAGCCTCGATTTGACGAATCCGTTCTCGCGTCACGTTAAAGATTTGACCAATTTCCTCTAAGGTCTTCATGCGTCCATCATCCAATCCGTAGCGCAAACGCAAGACATCCCGTTCCCGGGGGCTGAGGGTATCTAGAACCCCTTCGAGGTCTTCCCGCAAGAGACTTTTAGAGACTTGATCTTCTGGCGTTTCACCATCAGATTCAATAAAATCCCCCAATCGAGAGTCTTCCTCTTTGCCGATCGGGGTTTCTAGGGAAATCGGCAGCTGGGCCGATTTCCCTATGAATCGCAGCTTTTCGATCGTCATTTCCATCCTTTCGGCGATTTCTTCCTCCGTGGGTTTGCGACTTAGTTCCTGAGACAACAGTTTTGTGGTTTTTTTGATCCGAGAGATCGTTTCGTACAGATGGACCGGCAGGCGTATAGTCCGAGATTGGTCTGCGATCGCCCGGGTTATCGCCTGACGGATCCACCAAGTCGCGTAGGTGGAAAACTTATAGCCCTTTTCATGGTCAAATTTTTCCGCTGCTCGTATCAAACCCAGACTTCCTTCTTGAATTAGGTCTTGGAAGGATAGTCCCCGATTCATATATTTTTTCGCGATCGACACCACTAGACGCAGGTTGGACTGTACCATTTTCTCCTTTGCCCGCCTGCCCACATGCAGGCGATGGCGAAACGCTGGCAAGGCCATACTTACAGCTTCTGCCCACTCTCCATCCCTTGGGCAACGATCTAGCTGCATCTCCAGTCCTTCTCGGATCCGCTCTAATTCCAGCAAGTCCGCTATTTTGCGTGCCAGTTCTATCTCTTCGTCTGCTCGCAGTAGGCGGATCCGACCAATCTCTTGCAGGTACAGGCGGATTGAATCCTCCGTATATTGCTTCTTCTTTGCCGCCGGGGTCGTCGAAAGACGACGACCCGTGCGTTTGCCTGATTTTCCGTCTATTCCCTCAGACCGTGCATCTAGATAATCATATTGACGGTCTTCCGAATCTAGTAAATCGATGGGTTCCAGCTCAGGAGAATCGATGGTTTGGAGTAGGTTTTTTGCCTGGGTCATGCCGCGTTCCTCATGCTCCTTATATTGAAGAATACTTTTTTTCGGTGAAAGTTGTCCTTGACGCCAAATACAGCTAGTCCGCCAGAGATTTTTCTTGTTTACAATCCCTGAACATACTGTCTTTTGCTACTGTTTACTGCTTCCCAATATAGACCATCATTGGGTAGAAGCACCTGGTTTTACCTGATTGGATCTTTGGGAAATCTTTTGGATCTTTTCGGGGAGCGTCTCAAGGCAGGTATTTGCAAATAGTAACTTGCTAATTGCGAATTGAGAATGGAAACTGGAACAATTCTCAATTTTCCATTCTCAAATTACAAATCTGAGATGCACCCGATTTTCGCCGTAATTGCACTTTCTGGCTGATCGGAGGGTTTCAATCAGATTTTCCCAAGTCGCTTCCCGGCTACGTCATGGTCCGTGGTTACGTCATGGTACGTGGTCACTTATCACTTATCATCCCGTCCGAAGTGCAACGCCGTTTTTCTTTGCTATTGTTGTGGTCAGTAGTCATTGTCCAACTAACAACTAACAACTACTCAATTGAGCGATATACCCTCATCCACCTGTAAGTATGGTGATGAGGCTGCTCACTTTCATCGGTTTGTCGTTGCCTTGCGTCATGCCCTCACCCATGCTAACACCTAATTCCTAAGTTGACCTAGTTGCTCTTTGTAAATATTTGTTAAGTTTAGTTACAGCAGTTACCATAGCTACTAGGTAAATTAATCTAGCTGCCAGAGCCGATAGCGCTACGCTGGGGGCGCAGCCATTCGACCGTAACAAATTGATAGCCTTTGCCCCACAGCTGGGGAATTAGCTGGGCCGTGGTGGCGGCGACATCTTGTCCGCCCCAGGGACCGTCGTGGGGCACAATCAAGGAGCCGCAAACTCTGGCCATTTGCCGCAGCTGCTTGACTAAATTGGGTGGCCAGTCTTGCCGATCGCCTGAGAGGATCACTAGATAGGGCAGGGTTTGACTTGCTTGCGCTACGGCTTGATCTGCGCAAGCAGCCACCGCTACTGAACATCTTAATCTACCCAGTAAGGACTCTAGGGCTTGAATATCTTCCGATTGCTTACCTAAAACCAAAATGTAATCATTGAACATTTTCCTACTCCACCTGGCGCGCTATCAGGTTAGTATAATTTGCTGCCTACCTCTGAATTTTTGCTCCATCCCGCAGCACAAAATTCTCTTACGCTTATCCTTTCATACTGAGAAGCTTTTCGGAAATAATTTACATTTTTCTTATGATTTCAGCCAGCAACGCAAATTAAATGAAGCGATCCTGCCCCTACATTTAGTGAGAGTACATAATCCTGTATTTATTGAGTTTCATATATTAGCGAGCAATATTTATTAAGTAAATGCTAACAATTTGTAAAAGATTGTGATAGTTTTACCCTATGTTAGTTTGGCCCGACCTCAATCTTGACGATGACAGGGGTCTGTTCTGCTATCCTGAGTTTGGCGGAACGCGATCGGGGATTGGCTGCTAGTTCGTCCCCTTGGGCGGTGATGGGCTTTTTAGTCAGCACCCGCAACAGTGGCGATTCTCGGAAGCTATGCTTGACCAGTCTGTCTTCCAGACTGTGAAAACTAATGATGGCAATTTTGCCCCCAGGCTTTAACCAATTTGGGGAAATCTTAAGAAATTCTGATAATGATTCCAGTTCTTGATTGACGGCGATCCGCAAGGCTTGAAATACTCGGGTGGCGGGGTGAATTCGGCCATAGCGGTATTTGCGGGGCACCGCCCAGGCGATCGCAGTAGCCAATTCGTCAGTTGTCTGGAAGGGACGCCTCTGGACAATAGATCTGGCAATTCGCCGCGATAACCTTTCTTCTCCATACTGGTAGAAAATATCTGCTAGCTTGACTTCTTCCCAATGATTGACGATCTCTGCTGCGGTGAGAGTCTGTCGCCTATCCATCCGCATGTCTATTTCGGCGGGGTGACGAAAGCTAAAGCCTCTTTCTGCTATGTCTAACTGGGCAGAACTGACTCCTAAATCGGCAACAATCCCATCAAAGAAAAGATGCTGCGGGCGATATTCAGCAAAGTTGATATGGCATATTTGCAGCCGATCGCCCTCTGACGCTAGCAGAGACCGGACATGGGCGATCGCCTCGCCATCTCGGTCCAGGGCGGTTACCCGCAGGTCGGGACCGGCAGCCAAGAGCATCTGGGTATGTCCGCCTGCGCCAACGGTGGCATCCAGATAATGTCCTGCCGGACGTACCTCTAACCCGGCTATTAACTCGCGACTCAATACCGGTATATGTGCAAACGTCGGTGTAGATCTTGACGGTATGAGGTCAACCATAGCCCATATAATTGAAAAGATGTAATAAAGATAAAAATACAAGAGACCTCAAGCATATGACCAGGATTGAGACCAAGACCGAACCAATGGTCATCAACATGGGGCCGCACCATCCCTCAACGCATGGGGTACTGCGGTTAATCGTCACTCTCGACGGCGAGGACGTGATTGATTGCGAACCCGTGTTGGGCTACTTGCACCGGGGGATGGAAAAAATTGCCGAAAACCGTACCAATATCATGTTCGTCCCCTACGTTAGCCGCTGGGACTACGCGGCGGGGATGTTCAATGAGGCAATTACTGTCAACGCCCCGGAACAGCTGGCAGATATTGAGGTGCCCAAACGCGCTAGCTATATCCGCGTCATCATGCTGGAGTTGAACCGGATCGCCAATCACTTGCTGTGGTTGGGGCCATTTTTGGCAGATGTAGGTGCCCAGACTCCCTTCTTCTATATCTTCCGGGAACGGGAGATGATTTACGATCTGTGGGAAGCGGCTAGTGGGATGCGGTTGATTAATAACAACTATTTCCGTGTGCGACTCGTTTAGGTACAAACTGACACCAGTGAAAGCCTAATTGGTTTCATTAGCCAATAAACTCGATAAT
>JACOMV010000206.1 GCA_014324065.1 Hormoscilla sp. SP12CHS1
CTAGAGCGTCGGTCCAGTAGAACATATTTTGGGTAAAGGAATGAGGGGGAGAGGGGGAAAGAGGGGGAGGGGGAGATCGGAAAATGTTTATTTTCTGTTTATGCACATATTTTTTAATTTGTCAAGTATTATTAATGGACCGATGCTCTAGGCTAGCGTTCCGTACTTGACTACGTTAGGCGAGAACGAATCGCACCAAGCCCCTTATAACCACCCACGGTAGCTTGCGTCACCGGTCCAACTCACGGTTTGTCCCAGAGGGCATTTCTGTCTGCCCTAGCCACAGAACGCAAAGAAATATTGGCGTTGCACATTCTCGGGATGATGGTTGATAAATTTTCGACTTTTGCGAATGGAGAATTGTGAATTGCGAATGGACAAAAAACGGCATGTATAACTAGCGAGAATCTCTCATCAACAACCCCTTATCATCCCCTAATTGTGCAACGCGGAAATATTAAGATGGAAGTGAGCAGAACTGTTCGAAATTGGCCCCACTACTGAGTGAAAAATTCATGACTACTGAAGTACTGGTAGAAAAGAAAAAGCTGGAAAAGCCCCCCTTACAGATCCATAACTTGGGCGAGCGGGTGTTGCGCCAGCCAGCGAAGCGGGTATCACGGGTAGACAACGAGATCCGGCAACTAGCCAAAGAAATGCTGCAAACCATGTATAGCGCTGATGGCATTGGTTTAGCAGCGCCCCAAGTAGGAGTGCTCAAGCAGCTGCTGGTGGTAGACTGTCAACCAGACGAAGCCGATAATCAGCCAGTAATTTTGCTCAACCCCAGCATCAAGAAATTTAGCCGCGAACTGTGCCTCTTCCAGGAGGGGTGCCTCAGCATTCCCGGAGTCTTCCTAGATGTGAAACGTCCAGAAGCAATAGAAGTAGCCTACAAAGATGTGAACGGATGTCCGCAGACCTTAACCACAACAGGACTGCTAGCTAGAGTAATTCAGCATGAACTGGATCACCTCAACGGCATCATGTTCGTGGACAGGGTGGAGAATGTGCTGGCCTTGAACCAAGAACTGGCCAAAAACGGCTTTTCTGCCCAAGCAGTCAAGCCAGTATCTTAATTTTCACTTCTCTTGGGAAGTATCTCAAGCATGAATTAAGAAACCCGGTTTTTACTGAAAACCGGGTTAGAGGGCTACCACTACTGTACGTACCAATACAGTTCGTTGAATAATAGACCTTACTTATGAATGAAGAACGGGCCAACCAACCCCTCGGATATGAATACGATTATTTGGTGTCCTACCTGAAACTCATAGAAAAATGGTTTCCGGTCGTCAATTTATCTGAGCAACAAAAGAGTATCCTTCATATTTTTCTTTAAGTAAAAGGTGGTATGTCTCTGCCGTGTCTCCCCTTTTGTGCGAATAGCGCTCCCAGGAGACACGGCGAATCAACTGTTTGTAGAACTGTTCAGAAAACCGAGAAAATTTTAATTAATCATCCAGACTTTCATCTACCTAGGAAGAAAGCTTTATTATTACCAGATTCTCATAAAATTACCGCAATAGATGCAACAGAAAGTCCTATATAAAGACCGTCGAAAAAACAAAAAAAGTATTATAACGGCAAACAAAAGCAATATACTTTTAAACTAAGCGTGATTATTGATTTAGAGAGCAAAGAGTACGGCATTTGACAAAGGAAGTACACGCTATGATTTCACTTTGTTTAAAAAGAGCAAAACTCATTTCCATAAAGAAATTGAATGTTATGTTGATAAAGGATAGTGCGATTCGTTCCGGTGTAAGCCAGTAATGGTGAAAACTGGGTCTGGTTCCATTAGCCAGATAACTCTGATTGTCATGGGGGTTCAATTCCCCTCCCCCAGGTGCGGGGGTGACCGCGTGAAGTGCTACGGAGTAACATCACTGTGGTGCCAAGCGAGGACTTAAATGTAGGATAACTGGTAGCCTAAAGCTGGTGAGGACGCGGTTGTTAGATGCCCATGGTTAGAACAAGCAAATCTATGTAAGCCTAGTCAACCAGAACCAGCGGAATAAGGCTAAAACGCTGGCCCAAAAGGGATTGCAGCTAGTGTTAGTTCTTATCCTTGACTAACATCGTACTCGTAAAGGACCTAAAGGTATCGTGTATCGTGAAATGAAATCAGGGAACGAAGTAACCTCTCGTGTGCTGTCCACCGGGACAAGTTAGATGTAAAGCGCAAGGCATGAGGGGAAAGATGACCTAAGAAGCAAATGCCCAGGGTAATTCCTGCATTTAAGTCCTTGCGCAGCACCGTGGGGATGTCACTCCACAGCACTAAGGACCGGTGTTTCCCCCGTATCTGGGGAGGAGGGTTCGGACCTCCATGAGACTAAAGTTATCTGGCAAATGAAACCAGACCAGGCTTTCACCTTTTACAGTTTATACCTGAACGAATCGCACCCGGTGATTTACACTAAAGGAATCGCACGTAGATTATAACATTCCGTTCGTTCTTGCTCAGAAGATCGCCGCCAGGGGAGGCTTTTTCCGATTTTTGAAGCTAGAGACTTGTCCAGCTTTCTGTCATTTACCTGGTAAATCACGAGCAAAAATATCCTCTACTATGTTTACCAAGTAACGCGACTTTCCAATCTCTCTAACATCTTGGGACCAATTCCGATACATTGTCCAAGTCCTCTAGAGAAGTAAATGGCTTCTGCTGTCGCGCCTGGATAATTCGCCGTGCCAATTCTGGACCAATACCCGGTAAAGTTTCTAATTCTGCTTGGGTCGCAGTGTTGAGGTTGACTTTCTGCCCAGTTAAGTTATAGTTAGATGGGGTAGTTATCTGGGAACATTCTTGCTCTTGGGCCAGAAGTTGACGCTGGAGTCTAGCGGGAACCCCTAGCTGGGCATCAGTATAAAGTCGGTTAAATTCCCGGACAAAATGAGCTGCTACTGTCGGATTTTCAATCACTAACAGGGTCTCGTCATTATTATGATTAGCCGCAGGGGACCAGTTCTGAGAACCTGTAATTACAGTTTCTCCATCGATAACCGCAAACTTGTGATGTAGCTTGTCTCCCGGAGGCAGAATGGGAACCCCCACAGTGGCGATCGGACTTGCCCAAGGACGGTTATCAGCTTCGTATTTACAGTTAGAAGCGATCGCCACTCCCAGCATATCCAATGCTTCGGAGTAATTCCTCCAGGCAAAACCGCGATCGATCGCGAATCTCTACCCCTTGGCGATGGTTAGATTCCAAGACATTTACCAGCTTCTGTTCCGAGAATACAAATAAGGCCAAGTCAACAGATTTACTAGCAGTATCCAAAGTTTTCGCAATCAGTCCATTGCCGCTTTTACTCCAAGGTTGGCTAGGAGAAATGGGGGAAAACTGCACTGATACCAGGCTATCACCCAACTGCACCTGCTTTACAGGTCGCCAGGTTTTTGCCAGACCAAACCGACTATCCGGGTTTCCGGTCCGACCATCTCCCCACATCACATTAAATTCCTGGGTAAACAACTGTGCTAACTCGTAACTTTCAATCTTTAGCAGATGATTAGCATTGCCACGACTTTTAGCTTCCGCAAAATCTCCGTGAATGCCACTAGGAGTGAAATTAGCCGAACCGACGATCGAGGTCCGACCATCGACAATGACGAACTTGTGATGCATTAAACCGCTGCCAGCAGAACCATCAGCAGTATCGTCGATCGTGGGAACCTTAGCATTACGTAAGATCGCCAAGGCATCTCCCTGATTTATTTCTGTTTCCGAAAGCTTTCCGTCCCGATCTCGGTCTACCCACTGCCAGTATTCCTGGTTGCGATCGCCCCCATCCGATGCCGTCACTTCTGCTGCCATCATCTCACTCAAAGGGCGAGAGTAAGTATTTTCCAAGATTACCCTCACCTGCACCCCTGCTTGGTGACGATCGACCAAAGCTTGAGCAATTTTCGGCAAACGCAACTCCTGCACCGCTACATCCACCGATGACTGAGCTTTATTAATCGTATCAACGATCTCCTGTTCCAGGTCGTCCCCCGATCGCCTCACTTCCCGGTAAGGTTCAGTATACTTCCCGAACTGGGACTGATTAAAATATACCTCAATCCAAGTATCCTGAGGCAAAGGTTCTGGTCGCACCTGGGGAGGAGGAACTTTCTGACAACCCATAGTCAGCCCCAGCAGCAAGGCAGAAACTAGATGTAGTGGTAAAAATTTCGACTTATCATTCCTCGATCGCCGGTCCCCAATCACCTGGCCCTTGGGGGATCGGATGCCTTGAATTCAATGATAATTTTGTTTTAATCTGATAATAATTGATGGCATTGGCAATCTACTCTGGCCAGCATACCAGAAATGGAGTGCTAATCGGAGATCGTCAATGCTGTCAGGGTTTCATTTTAAGCCAAAAGGAGTTTCGCTATGAGAAGGAAAAAGACCTTTGCCTGCGGGCATAGAGGGTACGGTCAAAAATGTCATCGTTGTGCGCAGGAGAAGGTAGCACTGGCGGAAGCTGCCCAAACCCAAGCGCAAAGACGCCAGCAAAGAAGAGAGTGGCAGGCAACCTTTGAGCAAGATCTGATCGACTTAAGTACCTTGCCCAAGCATGTAGTCGTCAAGGCGCGGCAGATCATCGCCGGGTTGGCTGATTGCAATAACTACACCGAATTTGGTGGCAAGCGACTGAGGCACAACCGCTTGATCGTCAGCATTCCCATCACTAGACATTACCGGATGATCTGCCGCGACCGAGGCACCAACCTAGAGCCGCAAAAAGTATTGTCCCACGAGGAATACAACGTTTGCAAACCGGGCAGCTAGGCATAATATACTAGAGATCGGTCCGAAAATATATCTGCCTTCTTTGAACAAGTCCGTCCCATGACGGCGAGCAATAGACTCAAGACTTATGCAAATCTATCTGGATTATAGTGCTACAACTCCCCCGAGCCCAGAGGCGATCGCCGCGATGCAATCAGTTCTCACCCAACTCTGGGGCAATCCTTCTAGCTTACATCAGTGGGGGCAAAGGGGGGCAACGGTAGTGGAAGAGGCCAGAATACGGGTGGCCCAATTATTGAATGCACCCGATCCAGCCTCGATTATCTTCACTACTGGTGGCACTGAAGCTGACAATTTAGCGATTACGGGCGTTGCCCGCCATTATAGAACACCCCAGCACGTGATTATTTCCAGTGTGGAGCATTCAGCTGTCGCACAGCCAGTGCTATTTCTAGAACGGCAGGGGTGGGAAGTAACGCGGTTGCCAGTGAATCGCCAAGGACGGGTGAATCCTAGAGATCTGGAGGAGGCTTTACAATCCAATACTGTTTTAGTGTCGATTATCTACGGACAGAGTGAAGTCGGCACCTTACAACAGATCGAGGTATTGGGGAATATTCTCCGTTCTCGTAGGGGAAGCACGGTGCTTTTTCATACTGATGCAGTGCAAATTGCGGGACGTTTGCCTATAGATGTAAAGCGTTTATCAGTAGATTTGCTGTCTGTGTCTAGCCACAAGATTTACGGTCCTCAAGGTGCAGGTGCGCTTTACGTGCGTCCGGGGGTGGAGTTAATGCCGTTATTGGGTGGTGGCGGACAAGAGAGAGGGCTGCGTTCTGGAACTCAGGCCGTGCCAGCAATTGCTGGGTTTGGGGTGGCGGCGGAATTGGCCAGAACCGAAATGTCCGTGGAGACCCGGAGATTGTATGGGTTGCGCGATCGCCTGTTTGATAGATTATCAGATGTAGCGGATTTAGTGCCAACGGGCGATCGGCTGCACCGCCTCCCCCATCATGTCAGTTTTTGCCTGACAGATACGGAAAGAATCACGGGGAAAACCCTGGTGCGGCAAATGAACCTAGCAGGAATTGGCATCAGTGCGGGTTCCGCCTGTCACAGCGGCAAACTGTCTCCTAGTCCCATCTTACTAGCAATGGGATATAGTGAGTCTGCTGCCTTGGGTGGAATTCGCCTGACCCTGGGGCGCGATACCACAATAGCAGATATCGATTGGACAGCAATGGTACTCAAGCAAGTTTTGGCAAGATTAAGACCAGAATTAGCAATAGCCAAGATGTTAACAAGGCGAGCAGGTTAAAATTATGAACATTGAAGATACAATAGTCGAAAAGCTGAGAAGTCTTCCCTCACCCAAACAGCAAGAAGTCCTGGATTTTGTATTATTTTTACATAGTCAGATCCATACCGAAGAAATCCAGACTAAAGAGAAGGAACCAGTGTCTTTTCTGACTGCTGCCAAGAAATGGGCGGGTTGTTTGGAAAGTGGCATAGGCGATCTTTCTTATAACAAAAAGTACCTGGAAGGACCCAAGGCATCATGAAACGACAAGTGCTGATTGACGCTGGACCGTTGGTAGCTTATCTGGATCGATCGGACGAGTTTAATAACTGGATAATGGGTGAGTTGGCTAGAATTGAGCCACCTTTATTGACTTGTGAAGCAGTGCTTGTAGAAACTTGTTTTCTGGTGAGAAATGTTTATCCAGGTTCAGCAGCGGTTATTTCGCTGGTGAACAGAGGACTGATCCAGATAGCATTTGACTTACAAGCAGAAGCAGGCCCGATCGAGCAATTGATGACTCGTTATCAGTCCGTACCGATGTCTTGTGCTGATGCCTGTTTAGTAAGGATGACTGAATTGTCTCCTGAAAGTGAACTGTTGACTCTAGACAGTGACTTTTTGATTTACCGCAAAAATAGGAATCAAACGATTCCTGTAATTATGCCCCAGAATGAATAGTGCTGTTGAGGAGTTCATGACTGACTACAAAGATAAGTTTAAAGTTAAGTAAAAGACTGACTATATGGCAGAACTACCTAAGACATTAGAAGAGGCCGTTGCTCAATCGATGCAAGCTACTCTGGCAGCCCTAGATGACGGATACAGGCTCCTACAAGTGGAGTTAGCGTTCCCGGAAATCGCTCTCCAAGCTCAAGCGATCGCCCAACAATTCATTCCCGCCGTTCAAGAATATCAGTTGAAAGTATTCTTTCCGGACACTGGGGCCGCAGCTTTGGCCCGCCGGGACTGGGGAGAAGTTCCCTTTAAGGTTGATGACATTGGCAGCAGCCGATCGCCCCTAGCAGGTAAAATTACTCCAGAAGATGAGCTGTTCTTAGTGGTGAACCCCTCAGCAGTGGAAGTCGCCCAGGTAGAAAAGCTCTACAACCTAGCAGGCGATCGACCCGTAGTCATACTGAACCCCAACTTGGAAGATGTAGCGATCGTCGGTATTGGCCTGGCGGGGCGTCAGCTGCGGGAACGCTTCCTGAATAAGATATTCTCGTGCTATTATCTCAGACCCCTGTCTGCTGCTGCCCTGATCCGCTGCTATCCCGAACCCTGGCAAGTCTGGCAAGAAACAACAGAGTCTGAATACAAACTAATTGCCGAAACAGCTGGAAAACCCCTGGGAGAAGCCTTAGAGCAGATTTTAGCTCCAGCAACCCAGACCGACGAACCCGACCGACAGCAACCATCCCAGCAGCGGCGCAAAGGCTTTCTCGGACAACTGCAAAGTTTCCTGCGAGCTTTGAGCCAGTGATCCCAATATATGTATAATTTTAACATATTAAGTCACCAGCAGCGCCGGCACTGGTTCCGTTAAGTGTTTGGGGTCAAGGTGCTGAATTTAGGAAATTACAGAGCAGATCGTATGCTAAATAATT
>JACOMV010000207.1 GCA_014324065.1 Hormoscilla sp. SP12CHS1
AGGGGTAAATTACAAGGGGATTTGGGCTGATGCAAGGCCGATATTGGTGTTGAGGTTCTATAGGTGGCAACTTAGGTTAATAATTAATGAAGATGCCCCCAAACAGGTAAACTACAACCATCTAGACCAGGGCGACCTTGGGCGGGGCGCATCCCGGCGCACGGACTGTGCGCCAGCGAGTGCACCGTTCCGGAAAAATCGGAGGAGAGCACTGGCACAGTGATAGATAGGGAAAGTCCGGAAGTGGTAGAAAACGTGGCACCGCCCCCAAAAGCATCCTCTGGGGGTGCCTTAGTCACAGCCAAGGGCAGTTTCTCAGGGCCAACTGCAACCATCCTGATGCTTCAGAATGGCAGCAATTAATCAGCCTGCTGGATATCGCCAAGGGACTTTACCAACGGATCAGCCCGCGGACGGTCCGAAAAATCGAGTGACTGGTGACTGGTGACCCCTGGCCTGCCCTGGTGACTGGTGACTGGTGGTCAAGATGTAGCGATGTCCTTCGATGCCTTCTTTATGCTTCGCAAAAACGAACGGCGACAGGCATCGCTGTGTAAGTCCTGACCACCTGTGCCTTTATAATCGCTTAATGAAAAATAAGATATATAACCATTAAAAGATATTGAGTCAGTGGTCAATTTTGAGGAAAGAATTTGAAGAAAGAATTTCGACCTATTTGAGTTAAACGTATTCCCCTACAATTAGTCTTGGGGGTGCCGAGACCCCATGCAGATCTTCGGTATCTACCGTTCCGGAAAAATCGGGATGCATGGGCTTTGACCCCGAAAATACCGCCACCCCAAACCCGACACCGTTTCTGAAAAATCGGACTGCCTTGAACTGACGCGGGTCGGAATGTTGCAGTTAGCGAGGAGTATTAAATTGGATTTATCGCGGATACCAGCCCAACCAAAACCGGGTTTGCTGAACGTATTGATCGAAATCACAGCCGGAAGCAAAAATAAGTATGAGTATGATAAGGATATGCAAGTGCGATTCGTTATAGTCTAACGTGGTCAAACACGGAACACTAGCCTAGGAAACTAGGAACTCTGGTCATCATGGGGGTTAAATTCCCCTCCTCCAGGTGCGGGGGTGACACCGGTCCTCAGTGCTGCGGGGCAACATCACCGTGGTGCCGAGCGAGGACTTAAATGTAGGATAGCTCCTAGTCTAAGGGGCGACTCCGCTAGGAAAGAGGCTTATGGATAGAACAAGCGAATCTCTGTAAGTATCGTCATCTTAAACCAGCGAAAAGACTGATTACGCTGGCCCAAAATGGGAAAGTAGTTCGCGTGTCAATGTTTTGCATTCATTGATATCGTACCCGAAATAACTACCGGTATACAGGAGAAACCTAAAAGCCTCGCGAAATGATACCAGGGAACGAAGTAACCCCTCGTGTGCTGTCCATTTGGACCAGTCAGATGTGAAGCGCAAGCCACGAGTGGGAGAGATGGCCCGAGAAGCTAATGCCTAGGGTAATGCCTATGGATATGCAGACGCGGGTCGGTGATAGTTGGAAGTCTTGGGTAAAAGTAGCTCTGAATACGTCATAGGCCCATCACTACGGTGGTTCCGAATGAATGAAGGGGTCAAATCTCATGAGACGAGGGACAACGGGAGTAATCCCTAGTAATCCTACCCATGACTTGGGCCAACTACCCAGTAGCCGTGTGCGGTGAAAGTCGCATGCACGGTTCCGAAAGGGAGGGTTGAGGAGTGATTCTCAGCTCGACCCCGACTGCCTTGATCCTGGACCGGGTGCTTTATGCTTCGGTACAATATCCTTACGATTACGGCTTTGTCCCCAATACCCTAGCCGACGATGGCGACCCCCTCGATGGTATGGTGATGATGGATCAGCCCACTTTCCCGGGTTGCGTGATAGCGGCGCGGCCAATAGGAATGTTGGAAATGATTGACGGGGGCGATCGGGATGAAAAAATTCTCTGTGTGCCCGAGGATGACCGGCGCTATGCTGAAGTAAAAACCCTCCAAGATGTGGCACCCCATCGGTTGGATGAAATTGCCGAATTTTTCAGAACTTACAAAAATTTAGAGAAGAAAGTTACTGAAATCCTCGGCTGGAAAGATGTATCGGAGGTGATGCCTCTGGTGGAAAAATGTATTAACGCGGGAAAAAACAGTAACTGACGGTAGTCTGAGCTAGCTGAGGTGCGGGTAGGAACCAACTGGCAGCTCAGATAATAAACCATCACACTTCACCTTGCCAAAATCTTCACCTCAAACAGCTAAGAAGGTGACTATCGCTCCTACTGTAGAGTTCTGGGGAGTCCGAGGAGAGATTCCCATCTGGGGCAGGGAGACAATGGGCTACAGAGGTAACACCTCCTGGGTGACAATGCGGGTGGGTAATCAACTCTCGACCTTTGATGCAGGCACCGGTGTGACAGTGCTGGGAAGGCATCTACTCCGCCAGATGCCAGTGGAAGCCCATCTATTCTTGACTCACTGTCATTGGGACCGGATCCAAGGTTCCCGTTTTTGTCCCAGGTTTTATTCCGATAAATTGTTTTCACATTTACAAGGTGTCGGCAGCTAATGGGGCTTCGATGGAACAGCGCTTGTTTGAGCAGATGCTGCCTCCCAAATTCCCAGTGCCAATTGGGATCATGGGATCGGATATGAAGTTTTACGATCGGCCCGCGGACGGTCCGAAAAATCGAGAACCGGGGTCGGAACTGGCGATAGGTGAGGTGGAGATTGAAACGGTCTGCCTCAACCCAACTAATTGCGCTACTGGCTACCGGGTGAGTTATCAGGGACATACCGCAGTATACGCTACGGATACATTACTGCTAAGCGATCGTTTAGATAAAAATCTCCTGCATTTAGCCCGGAACGCGGATATATTGATTTACGATGGTACAATAGAGTCGGCAAGCGATCGGTTTCATTCCTTTAACACCGACTGGAAAGATTTTATCTGGAAGACTGGCATTGAAGTGGCAAAGGCGGCTGGGGTTCAGAAGCTGGTAATTTGTCACCACGACCCCTGGCACAACGATCGGTTTCTATAACTTATGGAAGCTCAATTAAAATCAGTCTTTCCTCATGGCTTACTAGCCCGGGAAGGTATGAGTCTGGAAATCGGAAATTGAGCAATTGTTAATTGAGAAATTGTTAATTAGGTGTTGCACATTCTTACTGATGATAGTTGATAATTTTCGCTCTTTTGCTAATTGCTAATTACTAATTGTGAATGGACAAAAAAAGAAATTAATAGGCAGATGTCACCGTAAATAATCACTTCAAAACAATCCCTATGATCACATAATTGTGCAACGGCGTTAATTATTTATTCATGTCTATAGTAAGTCGTGCAGGATTTATGCAACTGAGATGGTGTTGAAACTATTATCAGGCGGTGAGATTGCTAGCCCTCCTGCGTCGGGCCGCTGCGCTAACGGGGTATCTTTACGGGGCTCATTAACATATCGTAAGAGATCCCCTCGCAATGACAAAGTATAGTTGACGTTGCACAACGACACCGATGATAAGAGTTGCTAATTGCTAATTGTTAATGGTTAATTTTGATAGTCATTTGCGGTCATAAATAGATGTATTTGCTCTTAGCAATTAGTAATTAGCAATTTTAAACAATTGGCTGCTATCATCGGTAAAAATGTGCAACGCCATATAGTTTTTGCAAGTTAGTGTCCCCACTTCCAAAAATTTGCACAGGCTACGCAATGATTTAGACTCACTATATAGGGTTCGATTGCCTCTGTTGCTCTGAACGCAGCAATCGGCAGGATCTATAACGCAATTTAACATTTAACATTGACAATTTTCAGCTGACTGCTGATAGCTGAGGTTGAAACTGTGGATAAAGGGCTTTGACCAGTTGGCGGAAATGGGCAATTGGGGGAATCTGGAGCCGATCTCGGGTGGTTACCAATACCACTTCACGAGTCAAGGGTGGAGATGATATACGCTCTTGATGAGAGTCGGCGATCGCTCTGACGGCCAGGGTCGGGTCAAGGCGTGCCTGCATCAATGCCGATCGGGGTAACAGGGCAATCAGTTCTCCTTGCCGGACTACGCCTTGAAAGGCATCGAGGGTATTTAACTCCAAAACGGCCTTGAGGGTGAGATTTTGTCTCAAAAAGGCTTCTTGTACCAGGCGTCGCATACCATAGCCATCCTTAAATACTACTTGCGGTTGGGATGCTAATAAATTCCAGGACAGATGTTCGTACTGGGTGAGGGGGTGATTCGAGGCCATTAATACCTCGATCGGCTCGGACAATAGCAGATCTACTACGATCTCGGAACTGACGGTTAAGAAGCGATTTGGCATGACGATCGCCAGATCTACCATGCCGTCTTTGAGCACTTTTAGCGCCCGATCACTCCCTAATGACGTGACTCGCAACTGCACTTGAGGGTAGTCTCGACAAAAGGAGAGCAACACTGGCGGTAAATCATGGGCGCAAACTGAAGGAATTGCTCCTACACAGAGTTCTGGTTGTTTTCCTGCTAATAATTCAGCTAATTCGGTGGTGGCAGAATCCCACTCTTGACAGATTTTGCGGGCCCTCTTAAAAAACATTTCTCCTGCTATCGTTAATTTGGCCGAGGCTCCTCTGTGAAACAGTGGCATTCCCAAGTACTCTTCTAGTCCTTGGATTTGGCGGCTAATGGTCGATTGCGTCACTCCACAATTTCTCGCCGCTTGCTGAAAGTTACCGGTTTCGGCAACAGCTAAAAAAGCTTGTAATTGCTCAACTCGCATGGTTATGTAGTCTGGACTACATCGATTTATTATTACTTTAGCGCAGTGGAAAATAATTTTTTGTACCCGTCGATACAACTAATCAGATAGTTTATGGTGGATATAGCAATTAGCATTCAAGCTGAGATCACCCGATCGCGCCCGGAGGCTTTAGCGCGGTAAAGTGCGGCATCAGCGGCTGCGATGACTGCATGTAGGGTTTGACCGTGTTCTGGGAAGCAAGCGACGCCAAAGGAACTGGTGATGCTACCCAGCGGCTGACCGTCATGCTCTAACCGCAGAGACTTGATTCCCGATCGCAGATAAGAGGCTCGTTGTATGGTACAATCTAAGGTCGCTTCGGGAATGATGACGATAAACTCCTCACCGCCGTAGCGACAAGCCAAGTCTTTACCCCGGATATTCCGATTCAAAAACCGCCCCACTTTTCGCAGCACGGTATCCCCAGCTTGGTGACCGAAGGTGTCATTAAATCGCTTAAAATGGTCAACATCCAGCAGGATCATTCCTAAAGAATGTTGGGAACTAGAGGCTCTTTGGATTTCCCGTGCAGCTGTTTCTTCCAGGTAACGCCGATTAAACAATCCTGTCAGGGGGTCTTGAATACTCTGGGTGCGCAGAGTTTCCCGCAGTCTCAAGTTCGCCAATGCTAGGGTAATGTGTTCGGCGACGCTGACTGCTAACCGCTCAGTGTCGAGGGTTAATTGCCCCGACTCTAGGGAACTCAAATATAATAGACCAATGGATTCTCCCTGCATCGTCATCGGTAAGCAGCAATGTTGCCGACCATCGGATGACGGGTGTAGATGTTGACAGAGCAATTTTGTCAGTTCTTCATTTGTTCCATGTCGATCTTGGGAGCACCACCCCTTCAGGGAAAACTGCTTCTGGTTGGCGATCGGTGCTTTGCCCCAACTGGCCACTACCTCAATGAGGTTTTTTTCTGCTGAGAGCGCAAATACTCCACCAACTAAATCGGGAAACAAGGGTGACATTTTTTGGGCAATGACCCCGTACGCTTCCGACAGGGTGAAGCATGCTTGCAGTAACTGAGATAGTTCCGTTAGTAGCTGCATCTCCCGGTTGCGCTTTTCTAATTGCTTGACTGAGATGGTGAGTTGTCCGTTGGCCTGTTGTAATGCTGCTTCCATCCGCTTGCGTTCGGTGATGTCTCGACCGATATAGAGCAAGTTTTTTAACTCTACTATGTCACTGTCTACGATCGCACAAGAAAAAGCTACGGAAATTTCTTCTCCTGTTTTTTTCTGACACAGCACTTCTACATATTGCTCTTCCCCTTCACTATAACTGACTTTGTGGAGAAATTGACCGTCAGTAATGATCGAGTAAATCGGCTGTCTAAGTAATTCCTTTTCGCTATAGCCAAACATCTCGATCGCTGCTTGATTGACTGTTTTGATATTTTCCGCTCTACTGGTCACTAATAAAGCATCTGCCATTGACCGGATCAGTTGTTCTATGTAATTTTGATTAGCTGTAATGGTACTCAGTAATAAATTAGTCCGGTTGGCACTTTGGACTAATTTTTGTTTCATTTCCATGTTTTCTGTAACATCATTAAATAGGACCATCAGCCCCCCTTCTCTATCGTTTTTCAGCACGTAGATGTTAAAATAGATCGGAGAGTCCCGCTCTCCCTGACGGAAAATGCATTGTAATTCAAAACTCATCTGCTGTCCTGACATGACCTCTTCCAGGGACTTCTCTAACCCGAATAGTTCTGGGAAGCCTTCTCGGACATCTTTTCCCAGTTCTATTTCTGCCAGTGACTCTGCTAATAGTTTCACTCCTGATGAGATTTCTATAATCCTTAAGGACCGATCTACTTTTAAGCGTTCCATGTGGGTGCATCTCAGTTGGCGATGAGTATATTTACTCATTACTGGTGGATTTACTGAGTCTGATTAGGCAACTAATGCGCCATTCAGGTAGGCACAGCGATGCCTGAGATGTACCCTTCCATGTCGCTTTGAGATATAATTTTGGCCGGGGGTATTATTGTCAGTTCAGGCGAGTTATATCAGCCGATCGGCTAGGGTTTCAAACATTAGGTCCACGTCTTGGCCTGTTTTGGCAGAGATTGCATAGGTGGCTAAGACTTGCTCCTGGTCCTTAAACTGGATTCTGTCAACCAGTTCGCCAACTTCTAAGGGGTTAAACAGGTCTGACTTATTCAATGATATAATAATTAACCCTTGGGGATTGATTGATAAAAAGCGCTCAATATGCTCCCTTAGCCCCTCCAGAGTTTCCTGACGGCTAATATCGGCAACAATTATAGCTCCCATTGCTCCTTGTAAATAGGTGGGGACGATCGCTTGAAATTTGGTACTGCCTTCTAAATCCCAGATTAGCATGTGGACCTTCGCTTGTGTTAATTCCAGGGTCTTGCGGGAAATTTTTACCCCCACGTTGGACAGGTACTCGTCGCTGAATTTACGTTCCACAAAACGGCTAATTATGCTGGTTTTGCCGACCCCGTAGTCCTCTACTAAGCATATTTTTTGTGTTATTGTTTCCATGATTATCTACTGGTTGCTCCCGGCCCGATCGGATCGACTATTACAAGTATAGCATATTTGTAGATCGGCATCTAAATCTACTTCTTAGGGGGGGGATAAATATCGACGAGCACGAGTTTAACTCCGGGTAATACTCAGTGCTAATGGTAATGCCATCTATCTGATTGAGCATGTTTGTGACTCGATCCAGTTCTGCTGCTGTCTGTTTGGGGTCTGGCGGGACTTCCACGGCGATATGCTTATTTTCTAACTCTAGAGCGTCGGTCCATTAATAATGCTTGACAAATTTTGCAATCTGTGTATTGACGGAAAATCGTTCTTCTGCTTGTTT
>JACOMV010000208.1 GCA_014324065.1 Hormoscilla sp. SP12CHS1
GATGGGAACAAATACGTTTAAGAACTGGTTTACTAAATGCTGTTATTGTACTAATTAAATAGCGAACAAGCTGTATGTCAAAAAGCAGCCTACATTGCCCTCCGCCGCCAAGTACCGAACTTAGAAGCTGAAGTACCCGATACCATGACCGTAAATCAGCAGGACTTTAACCTGGCCCTGGGGAAAATTAAACCAGCGGTACTGCGGTCCGTAGAAGTTGAAAGTCCGACAGTTTCTTGGTCGGAAATAGGCGGACTCACAGAGATCAAACAGAGGCTGCAAGAATCAGTAGAAGGTTAGTTACTTTACCCAGAACTCTATCACCAAACTCGCGCCCAAGCCCCCAGGGGCATTTTACTCTGGGGACCGCCGGGAACGGGAAAAACCCTGTTAGCAAAAGCCGTAGCATCTCAAGAGAGAGCTAACTTTATTGCCGTTAGCGGTTCGGAATTACTCAGTCGCTGGGTGGGTGCCTCCGAACAAGCCGTGCGAGAATTATTTGTCAAGGCCAGACAAGTAGCCCCCTGCGTGATTTTTATTGATGAAATCGATACCGTCGCACCGGCGCGAGGCTCTCATGTCGGCGATTCCGGAGTGGGCGAATCGTGTCCAGAGACGCCCACCCTGTCGTTCGCCTGCTCGGCAACGACATGGGTGGGCGCTCTCGGACACACGATCTGGTAGTTGGGCAGTTGCTAGCAGAACTGGATGGCATCAAAGCCTCTGGTAATATATTATTAATTGGTGCCACCAATCGACCGGAAGTCTGGACCCCGCCTTGCTGAGATCCGGTCGATTAAACCTACAATTGAAAGTAGATTTACCAGACCTGGAGAGTAGATTAGCAATATTGCAAGTCCACAATCAAGACCGCCCCATAGAAGGAGTAGATTTAGACAGCATCGCCGTGCAAACAGAAGGATGGAATGGTGCGGACTTGGCACTTTTGAGCAATCAAGCGGCTTTAGAAGCAATCCGGCGGTATCGTCCTCTGGGGAAAGAAGACCCCACTGAGATTAAAATTGCCGCTGAAGACTTTAGTCGCGCCTATCAACAGTTGGCAAGTCAAAAATCCCAATAATTAAGAAACCCGGTTTTTTTTCAAAACCGGGTTTCTGGGCTACAATGAGTAGGGTGGGCATTGGATGGGGTCTACCGGTAGCATGATATGTCCGATCTCGATAGCTGACATGCTATACTGCTAAGAGATTAAACCTTTCGCCTTGGTGGTGGTGCACCATTTTATCGATAATATTCGCCAGGCGGTCGCTCACATGGGGTGCCCGATCGCGCCAGATTACTTCATTATTAGTATCTTTTCCCAGGTTAGTAGGGAGTAACCCAGTGAGGGCCTGGATAGCAATCATCCCCACAGCATAGATATCACTACAGAAGCTAGGACGACCGTGGGATTGTTCGGTCGGCATGTAACCGGGAGTACCAATCAATATGGTACTAGGTACCTGTCCTTGAGGGTTAAGTATTTGGCTGCCAATTTCTTTAACCGCCCCAAAATCAATCAGGATAATCTTGCCATCCTGTCGGCGCATGATATTGGCCAGCTTCAGGTCGCGATGAATGGCATTGTGTTTCTGGACCCATCCAGGATCTCCCGCAATAGGGCGATCGTCTCTGCTTCACGCCACTGCTGACCCGGAGTAATTTTGTGAGAGAGTTCCTTTCCCTCAATATATTCTTGTACCAAATAAAATTGCTGATTTTCCTCAAAATGAGCCAGCAGTTGCGGGATCTGGCGGTGACTTCCTAACTTTTCCAGCACCGCTGCTTCCCTGTCGAAGGCATTCTTTACCTTCGGCAAGAGAGACGGAGGTAAACTGGATAGCTTGAGTTGCTTGACAACGCAGTGGGGATGACCTGGACGTTGCCCATCGGATGCCATAAAAGTTATCCCGAAAGTTCCCTCTCCCAATTCCCTAAGGATCTCATATCGCCCGCCGATAGTCATGAGTCTGTACCCAGTCTTGGTAGTTGGCCGCAAAATCTGCCCTTGCTGCGATCCATTTTGCCACAAAAATTGCTTAACTGGAAGCGCTAGTATAGAAGCGCAATGCCAACCGCCAGAAGGCACTCGCTGCCCAAAACAGTCCCAGGGCCAGGGCCACACTCCCGATCGCCCAGGTCAACTCCCCCCGCGCGAGCATCATCTCAGCGGGGACAGTCGTTAAAAATGCTACCGGAACTACGAAAGTAAAGAAGAAGCGGTAAACAGCAGGATAGGCTACTAGAGGGTATCTCCCCGCTTCTAGCAGACTTCTGAGCACTTCCGTCACATTGTATATTTTCACGAACCAGATGCTAGTAGCTCCCAGCATAAACCACAGGCTGTAGAGGCTGAGAATGCCGCATAAAAGCGGCACAATCGCCAGTAGGTAATTGCTAACACCAAGTTCTAAATTTTCTCCCGCATAAACGATGATAACTAGACCAAAGAACAAATCTGGCAACCCCCACAGGGAAAGGGTGCGGGTGGAAAGCCAGAATTGAGAACTAATCGGCTTCAGGAGTATAAAATCTAGCGTACCTTCCTGTACGTAGTTGACTATATCATTCAGGTTGGGAATGAGGAAGGTAGCAGAAAGGCCCTGAAGTAAAGTAAAAATACCCATGACTATGAGAGCTTCGGCCCAACTCCATCCGTGAAAAGTATAGCCAGTGCGGTAAAATAAGAAGAGCCCAAATAAGCTGCCTGCCAGATTACTCAGGCTGCTGATGGCGGCAATGATAAAGTTGAGTCGGTATTCTAGCACAGCCGCGATCGCGGTTCCCCAGAATAGTCCTAATACTTTCAGAGAGCGCATTTTGTGGTAAGTTATTAGTGGTTTGTAGTGAGGACTAAAGTCCTCAACCGCTAGTTGACGAGGCCAGGACTAAAGTCCTTACTACGAACGGACGAGGCCAGGACTTAAAGTCCTTACTACGAACGGACGAGGCCAGGACTTTAGTCCTTACTACGAACGGACGAGGCCAGGACTTTAGTCCTTACTACGAACGGATACGAACGGAGGCAATGAATTATCCTAACTTAGAGGAACTGGCAAACCAGTTAGAAAGCAAAAATTCTCGCGATCGCCTGCTAGCATTAGTCGCCCTGCGGGAGGTACCAGCAGAACAGGCCGTGCCTTTAATCAAAAAGGTATTGTACGACGAAATCCTGCCCGTGCGATCGATGGCAATTTTTGCCCTGGGAGTCAAACCCACATCGGAATGCTTTCCCATCCTAGTACAGTTGCTAGAAACAGATTCAGACTACGGCATTCGTGCTGATGCTGCGGGTGCTTTAGGCTACTTAGAAGATGCCAGAGCCTTAGAACCCTTAGTGCGGGCATTATATGAAGACACCAGTTGGTTAGTGCGCTTCAGTGCCGCAGTTTCCCTAGGTAATCTCAAGGATAGCAGAGCCAGTGAAGTTTTAATCCAGGCTCTCGATAGCACGGAAGTAGTGCTCCAACAAGCCGCGATCGCCGCTTTAGGTGAAATAGGCGACGTAGAATCAGTCTATCGGCTGCTAGAATTTGCTGGATCTGAAGATTGGTTACTGCGGCAAAGATTAGCTGAAGCCCTCGGCAACCTGCCGGTTTCCAAGAGCATTTCTGCCCTCAAATACCTGCAAAAAGATAGCAATATTCCCGTGGCTCAAGCAGCAGCATTTTCTCTCCAGCGCCTATCGGAGTCGTAGGGCGCGGGCGTCTCGCCTCGCCTGCCCGAGACAATTCACAATTGGACAAACTCAAGCTTACCAGTATCAGCATCCAGGTGAACGGGGACACCTACAGGCAAAGCAGCATTAGGGCCATTGTGGCCAAAAGGGAGGTCAGAGACGATCGGCAAGTTGAGATTACTGAGGCGATCGTGCAGGACTTCATCAACAGTAAAACTAGGAATACCGAGAGGGGACTGACATTGACTAAAACGGCCCAAAGCAAGGCCACGAACTTGATGTATCGCCCCAGTCATGCGCAATTGAGTCAGACATCTGTCAAGGCGGTAAGTAACCTCAGAAACATCCTCAAAAGCCAAAATCACACCTTCTAGTTGAGGTTGCGCGGGCGTTCCCAAAAGATGAGTCGCCACATTTAGATTTCCTGGCAACAGCATACCACTAACCTGACCGCCCCCCCCAACCGCGACCAAACAGAGGTAACAAAGGGCGTCCCTCCACCCAGCCAAATAAGCGATCGCGAGACCACTGTGGTTCGGCGGCCAGGGTCGAACGTACCGGACCGTGAACGCCAGAAATACCAGCGGAGTATTGACTCCAGAGTAAAGCAGTAATATCAGAAAAGCCAATCAACCATTTAGGATAGCCTCCCGAAGAGATTCCCCCTGTCCGGGCCAAGTCCAATCTTCTAAGAGTCTGGTGCTACCGTAACCCCCTCTGGCGCGGAGAATAGCGCGACATTCTCTATCCTTGAAGGCGTCCAGTAACTGCTGACGGCGGTGGGCGTCCGTACCTGCCAAATAGCCCCATTCTCGAGCAAATTCGGTGCCCAACTCTACCCGATAGCCGCGTTTTTTCCAAATCTCCACACCCTGAAAGAAAGCCATCATATCTCTCAAAGCACCACTAGGAACAACTACCCGCAGTATATCCCCCGGTTGTAACCATTTAGGAGTTAGCACTTTGGCATTAGTCATTTGGGTTCTAAGTATGAAGTCGTAAGCTGGTATCTCGGTGAAATTATCTTTTCCAGTATATCATGGCGGAGGTGGGCGGTGCCCACCCTACGAGTATGCCCTATCTTCATTTGACATAGCGAGAAAAGCGCTGCAATCTTTCATTTACTTGTCTCAACTCTGCTTCTACTTGCTGACGTTGTCCCACTCCTAAAGCCTATAGGCCGTTTTGCCATCCAGGACCGCCTGTTTAGCCAGTTTCTTCCCTTGCTCAAATGGATCGATATCCTTGTCTTGATACTGGGTTTGAGCGACTAAAATTGGTGGAGATGGGGATATAGCAAAACTCTTAGTTAAGCCACCGACGAAGCCCAGACAAGTAATGCAGCTAACCAGAAGCCATATCGATCATCCTGAGGACTTGTGCCTGGACTGCCCAGACATCTGAGATTGCTGACGAAAGCAACCAACTGCTTTATCCACTTGCTACAGCTACAATTATTTGCCAACTGGGTATCTCAAGAAACCCGGTTTTCTGTAAAAACCGGGTTTCTTGGCAAAAGAGTGAATCTGCTCGTAGCTTCATTTCGATGCTCCGATTTTGATCAGTATCAAAGCTTGCTCAGCATCAGATGCTTCTAAAGAGTCCTCTTCTGGCTAGCCAGTAGAAATTGCTTTACCTTTAGCCAACCATGATGGGATTGTATCACGCTGATTGATCAGATAAATGCTGATCAGAGTGAGGCTGACACCCATCCATTGTAGCTGGCTGAGTACTTCCGACAGCAAGAGATTGCCAAACAGCAGGGCAAATACTGGGGTGAGAAAGGTGAGGGCACTCAGACTGGTGAGACTGCCGCTGGAGGCAAAGTAAAAGAATAATCCGTAGGCGATCGCACTACCAAATACTGTCGCATAGGCCAGTGCCATCCAGCCACCCAGGTCCATATACACCCACTGGCCCGACTCGCAAAGGCCGGAAAGGGCAAACAAGAGCAAACCTCCCAAAATCATATGCCAGCCTGTAGCTGCCACTGGGTCAGCATAGCGACAGACGTAGCGAATCATAATCGTCCCTACTGCCATCGACAGGGCTGATACTAGCATCAGCCACTCTCCATGGGCAAACAAGTCCGAGAAACCTATCTGAGATATCTGGCCAGTAAATATACTCCCAATCCACTCCGGCGGCAAGCCGATCGCACAAATTCCCACTATACCCAGAGCTAATCCCAACCAGCCCCAAAACCCGATCCGTTCTCCAAACAGCCACAGGGCCAATACTGCCACTGCCAGGGGTTGAGAATCTATTATCACCGACCCCTGGCCAGCGCTAGTTCTCACCAATCCTTCTGCCAGAAAGCCTTGAAATATACTCCCATCGATCAGGGCAAATAAGCTAATCATCAACCATGCCCGCCATCCCTGGGGTTGCGGGCGTCCCATCGGCGCCGCTACGGCCACTATCAGGAGTCCAGCTGGCAGCAAACGCACCCCGGCCATAAACAAGGGCGTGGTATTCTGGATCGTCCCTTTCATTGCTACCATCGCCGTCCCCCACAGAAAAAAGGGCGCGATCAGTAGCACTGGCGCAAAGGGGATTCTTGATTCTGTCAGTTTTACATACATGCCATGATTCCTTGCCATATGATTAAGATTAATTATAGTATATGTATTATTGTTAAGGTAATGATACAAAAATTTAAGCCACAAGACTGTCGAGCGGGCAAACTATAATTCAGTTCTTTTGCTCCCCTGCTTATAATAGACTATAATCGACATGATAATGCCTAAATTTTTGCGCATCTTTAATATATTTAATGCTTTTAATTTACAATTTGCAATTGCCTATGATTGGGTTTTTTAAGCGCAAGTCCAAGAAACAAATAGCTAGGATTGAAATTACCGGGGCGATCGCCGCTTCCACGAGGAAACAGGTACTAGAAGCGCTGGAGATGGTTGAGGAGAAAAAATTTCCGGCCTTACTGTTGCGGATAGACAGTCCAGGCGGTACAGTAGGAGATTGTCAAGAAATCTACAGCGCCCTGATGCGTCTGCGAGAGAAGGTGAAGATCGTCGCCAGTTTTGGCAATATCTCTGCTTCCGGAGGAGTCTACGTTGGTATGGGGGCTGAATATATCGTGGCTAATCCGGGCACAATCACCGGTAGCATAGGGGTGATTGTGCGAGGAAATAATCTGAAGAGGCTGCTAGAAAAGATTGGCGTCCAATTCCAGACGATCAAATCTGGTCCCTATAAAGACATTTTGGCATTCGATCGGGAAATAACCTCAGCAGAACAGGATATACTGCAACAGTTAATCGACATTAGCTATCAACAATTTGTCGAAACAATCGCCTCGTGCCGCCAACTGGCAGTCGAAACAGTGAAAACTTTTGCCGACGGTCGGATTTTTACAGGTCAGCAAGCTTTAGAATTGGGGATTGTGGACCGACTGGGGACAGAAGCGGACGCCAGGCGATGGGCAGCCGAACTGGTGGGGCTGGATCCTCTCAAAACTGAGTGTAATACGATCGAGGCACCAAAACCCTTCTGGAGTCGCTTGATATCAGGGGAGAGTAAGGTAAAATCGGGACTATCAGCAGCTATTGACTGGGTAGAGTGGGAAATGTCTACCAATGGTCTGGCACTTTGGCTGTATCGACCCTAAGAAAAGGAGGATAAGCGCGTGGATTGGCGAGTGCGGGCGATTCGCGGGGCAATTACAGTCCCAGAAAATACTATCGAGGCAATCACTCTGGCAGTGACAGAACTACTAGATGAACTGGAAGAGAAAAATCGGATATTCCCAGACCAGATAATCAGCATGACTTTTTCGGTGACTCGCGATCTGGATGCGATTTTCCCGGCAGCGGTTGCCCGCTTGCGTCCCGGATGGGACCAGGTGCCCCTACTGGACGTGCAGCACATGCATGTAGAGTCGGCATTATTACGCTGCATTCGCTTCCTACTTCACGTTAACATGCCAGCCGAGCAGGTGGTTTACCATCCCTATTTGCGCCACGCTCAAAAATTGCGACCGGATTGGCTAGAGGCACAATCGGTGTCCCCCGGGATCGGCTCGTTCCCAGGCAGAGCCTGGGAGCGCACTACCCGAGGGACACCAACTCCTCATTTTAATCAATTGTAAGGTGAGCATCGCCCACCCTACATGTTATTGTTTGGCCTGACCGTTCCAGCGAATGCCCAAAAAAATGTCGTACAGAAAGTTCCCCAAATCTTTTGCTTGCAGCAGTCCCAAGGTTTGATGACAGCCTTTAGCATCCAGTAGGGGCTTGACAGCCTGGTAGGCAGGCTGATATTTGTACCAGGGTATGGAGGGCCAGAGGTGATGAACCAGATGGTAATTCTGTCCGCCAATCAGCAGATTCAGCATGGGACTGGGGTAAACTCTGGCATTCTTCCAGCGATCGCGTTCCTGAAAGGGACGATGGGGTAAATAATCGAAAAATAGCCCCAGTACCAGTCCCACCACCCCAGCGGGGACGAACCAGAAGTTATTAAACTAAGCCAGAGGATCACCCCTCCGACTCGTCTTCAAAACCGGACGTGAGACTTTCACCTCATCCGGCTCCTCAGTATCGTGGCAGTGTTTGTGTAGCAACTGTAGGTTGTCGTACCGGTCTTTACCTCCTAGTGACCGGGGGATTATATGGTCAACTTCCCACTGGTTGCCGTCCATGAATGTTAATTCGCAATATGGGCATTTCCCTTTTTGCCTCTTGAGTAGTTTTGCTACTCTTGTACTCAGCTCAGGGTTTTTACTTAGTCTGGTGCTCCAGAGGTTCCCGTCCTATGGGCTTACTGTGCCTCTCACTTTTACGTGTCTGACTATCTCAGTTTTCCTGTGCTTGCACAGGAAAGTCTCATCCTTTCCTATCTTGTCTCGAAATTGCCACATGCCATCCTGGTCTACTGACCAGTATTTCCGGGCAATCCAGTGACTTGACTTGTTTGGATGTCTTTTTTTGGCCCATTGCCATAGGATGGTCCATAGGTAGTGGTCCATTTCGCTGTAAGCTTCCTTACTTACCGCAGTTCTGAAGTAGTTTGACCATCCCCGTATTATTGGGTTTAGCCTACTTATCAGGGCTGCCTGCGGCGCTGCTTTATGGCTGGTTATCACTTCTGATAACCGTTCTTTATGCTTCCCGATAGACTTGTTACTGGGTTTTCTTAAGGTTTTGAATCCTAACGGTATCCCGTGAGTTGTTCTACCAGACCTGCTCTTACTTACCTCATACTGTCTAATATTGAACCCCAAGAAATCGAATCCTGGGTTTTCTCCCTTCAACGTATGACTTATTTTGGTCTTCTCGGGTTTTAGTTCTAATCCAATTCCTTTTAGCCACTCGGCTACCACTATCTGCGCTTTTTTCACTATTTCCTTATCTTCATGTATTACCACAAAGTCGTCAGCGTATCTGACTACTGTCAATTTACTCCTTTCGTTTCTTGTTGGTCTGACAAGGTTCATCACAGCCTCTTCTAACCAATGTAGGGCTATGTTGGCCAGTAGTGGTGATATGACACCTCCCTGCGGCGTTCCCGCTTCTGTTCCTTGCCACTCACCTTGGTCCATCACCCCGGCTTTTAACCATGCCCGTATTTGCCTACGGATTGGTGATGTCGTATTTAGTTTTTCTGTTAGCGCTTTGTGGTCTATCCTATCGAAGCATTTAGCGATATCGGCATCCAGTACCCACTTGGGTTTTTTATTGATGCTTGTATATATTGCTCCGATTGCGTCGTGGCATCCCCTCCCCGGTCTGAAGCAGTAGGAATTTCCCTCAAACTGCGCTTCCCACTCTGGTTCTAACGCAATCTTTAGGAGTCCCTGTACTGCGCGGTCGTGTATCGTTGGTATTCCCAATGGGCACTTTTTTTCTCTTCCTGGCTTTGGAATCCATACACGTAGTGTAGGTTTAGCTTTGTCTGAGATTTCAATTTGCCTTACCAGTTCTAGGCATTGCTTTGGGGTAAGTGATTTTACACCATCCACACCAGCCGTCTTTTTTCCCTGGTTGTTCTGTGTTACTTGCCGTACCGCTATTTTCTTGGCTGCTCGGGATTTTACCAGTAACCTCTGGAGCCTGCGAACTATCCGCTTATCTCCACGTTGTGCCGCTCTGTAAATTCTCTTTTGCAACTTGAAGACTATCCGCTCCAGCTTGCGCCAGGGGGTATTCTTCCATTCATCCATCGGTTTTGACGCCGTGTCTATGACTTTTATATTGCTACTCATGACTTCACATTTGACATTACCGTGAGGGCATCAGCGTATCCTGCCCATTACAAGCAGGCGTTAGCTTCTCCTCTCAATCTCTCCCATATATGACCTGCCGTCGGAAAGCAGATGTTGCGCCTGTGGTGGCTACTCTACCTATATCGACCGGTGGTAGAGAGTGCATACCTGGGTTACTTCGTTCCTCTAGATGATTGGTCGTAGTTTTAGGTGGGCTCTATATGCCGGGTTTATTGTCAGTGCTTATTGGTCGGATTCATAGCCGCCAATGACCGTTATCCTTTCCCTTTTGGGCCAGCGTTTCAGCCCCTTTCGCTGGTTCGGGTTTACGACACTTGCGAGCCTTTGCTTTCGCTCACCATGACTACTTACTCGACGGTAACCGGTCTAGGCTGCCGATTAGAGCGCCTTTCACACCCGCTTCACGGATTGATGCCATCGCTACCGTAGGGTGCGTGTTTTCACTCCTGCACCTGGAGAGGTGGACTTTCACCACCATCATCTAGAAGTTGTCAGGGCTAATGAAACCCTGCTAGTGGTCCTCCATCGGCTTATCACCGGTGGTTTACACTAAACGAATCACACAAGAATATACCCGATAAAGCCGTACTGACAGGCAAGCAAGAGGGTCGACGCTAGGAAAGCGCGACTCAAAAACCATTCGAGTAACTCGTACTTACGCCACAGCCGACGCTGGAAGAAGTATACTTCATGGTAAAAGAATCTGGCGTTAATCAGCCAGAGGGGACCGCCAGTGGAGACAAAATGATCTGGATCATTTTCCGGATCGTTGACATGAGCATGATGCTGTAGATGTACCCGCGTGAACACCGGGAACGTAAAACCTAGCATCAGCGCACTGCCATGTCCTAAGATAGCATTCAGCACGCGGTTAGCATGAGCTGCATGATGAGAGGCATCGTGAATTACGGTTCCCACCATGTGTAAGGCAACCAAGTTCAAGCCAAAGCAGCACCAGTCTTGCCAATTCCAACGCCAGTAGCCGCAGGTGGAGAGCACTACCATTCCTACCGCTACCAGAAACATCAGTAAATTGGGATTGAAGCCGCCAGTTGGACCGAGAAACTCTTTGGGAACCGTCAGGGGCTTGGTCGCCTCCGACATTGTATTCTACTCCTGATGATGTATATTATTACTTGGGTAGTATAGGATATTCTTGCTAAAATTGTAAAGTTTTGTGATGTGATCTGACAACATCTACAGCTGGCTGCGGTTCGCCCGTGGTTATACGGCTGTCAGCTTAAATCACCAATTAACAATTAAGATAAGCCAAATCTTGTCGGAGACATCTGAGGGATAAAGTCATCGGGAACTCCGCCAGCCATATGGTTAGCAAATCTCTGGGCAATGGGTGGCACAAATACCATTGGATAAGTGAAACTGGAGAAGACATGGATGCCTGTCATGCCTGGAATAGGGCCAACTACCGGCATAATATCCCCACTAAAGGCGACTAAGCAGCTGTGCCAAGTTCCTGGTAGCTGTCCTAAGGCTGGTAAAATCTTCCCTACATGGGTACGAATAGCGGCTTCACTGGCAGCTAAGTCTACTTTAGCCTCCGGGTCAGTCAATACTCGACTCATCTGACCTAACCTGATACTACCATCAAGGAACTGAACTGCACCAGGATCGAGAATTGGTGGTACGGGTTCGTGCCCCGGGTAGTCCCACAAGCTGTCAAGTTCGCAGGCTTTGGCTTCTAAGGCATACCGCTGTAAATTAGGCATTACAATTGTTCTCAGCTGAATCGGGACAGGTGCAATCTCAATCAGTTCGGCGTGGGTGAAATACAATCGTACTAAAATCCCAGCAACTTTTAGCATCCGGCGCGAAAAACCACCAGCACAGATAACGGTATTGGCACCGTAATAGCTTCCCCTATCTGTAATTACCCCAGTGATGCGACTTCCATCTCTTAGTAAGTCCCGCACTTTAGCAATTTCCATCGCGCCGCCATTTCTTCTCATTGCTTCCCAGTAGCCTTTGGCCGTTGCTTGGGGATTGATGTGACCAGTCTTGGTAGTTAAAGCACCACTAATTGCATCTGGATTTAGCAGCGGTTCCCAGCTACAAGCTTCTGCAGTAGATAGTAACTGTGGTTTGATGGCACAGTGCTCATATTCAGCGAGAACAGCTTGGGGGTTATCATCCCTGTCAATGGTTAAGAGCAAGTCTAACTCGCGGAACTCGGTATCAGCGTCTAATTCTGCTAAGAGGATCTGATGACGTTCTTTTCCTTCAAGACATAGTTGCCTGGTAATATCAGAAGTACCAGACCAGTAAGCAAGAGTTCCATAACTATAACGAGTGGCATTTTCAGGTGTTGCCTGTTGTTCTATTAGCAGCACAGAAAAGCCTTTTTTCACGAGTTCGTATCCTAGGGCCGCACCAGTAATGCCTGCACCGACCACGATCCAATCGTAAGTTTTCATATAAGTTTTTATAGTTGCTACCACTTTCGATCGTAATTAGTCACCAGTATCACTTGACTGCGGTGTCTCCTGGGAGCTCGATGTCCCCCCTCAAGGAGACACGGCGGAGACATTGTAGTCGCACATGCATAGGAGACACCGCAGCGTGATATAAAATTATCACGGGCGTTGCACATTTTTGGGATGATAGCAGTCAATGGTTGCAAATTGAAAATTGCCACGAGGAAAATTGAATAAGCTAATATAGTCTATTCTAGAACAT
>JACOMV010000209.1:0-7615 GCA_014324065.1 Hormoscilla sp. SP12CHS1
GTTTTAGTAAGTATAAATACTCAAGCATCCCTCGCAATTGTATGCTACATGATGTAATCACCGCAGAGCCGCTAATATTACATTTATACTATAACTTGTCGTGCGGAATGTGGGTTAAAAGAACAGTGCTGAGTTTGGGATATAATTACCCTCCTGGTTGAGAGTCGAATATCTCCCAGGAGGGTAACTGTCCAGTCTCACTACAAAATCCTAGGGAAGGACAATGTTGAATAAGGACTCAAAGCTGTCCAGAAGGGACAGGAAGTCTCTGAAGTTATCAAGATTGCCACCATAGCTAAAGTCCACCTCTGAGATCTCTTTCTCTCCCAGAATGAGAGCTTCGAGATCGATACGATTAATGACGATCGTGGTATTGGGATTGACCGTTAGTTTATCGGACGTGTAATTTAGCACCCCATTGGTAACTTCGAGCAAGTACTGCTCATCCATGTCAGGGAAGATCAGGTTGAAGGTGTATTGGTAATTAGCGGCTGCCGGACCATCGAGCAAGACAGACAGGCCGTCAAAGAACAAGTCCGAGCTCATGGTACGGACAACAAAATCCGTGAACGCTCTTGAAGTAGTCCCTTGCTCTTGCTCTTGTACACCCTGCCGTAACTCTTTGGTACCGGTCAGGAAGATGTTGCGCCAGGGGCCTGATTCTGCCTGATAGCCGAGTTGCTCCAGAGCATCAGCTTCCAGTTGGGTGGCATCAAAACAGTTTTGATCGTAAGGCAGTGGATCGGGATAAGGGGGAAGCCTGTCCTTACAGAGGCCAAAGACCAAATCACTCATGACCTGTGCCACCCAGCGGTATTCACCATTGTCAAAATCTGCCTGGGCTTGCTGGATGACAGCTTCTGGTCCACCTATATATTCGATATATTTGGCACCCGCCTGTTCGGGAGGGAGGGAATAGAGGTGGGCAGGATTGCCATCAAACCAGCCCAGATATTTCTGATAGACAGCTTTGATGTTGTGGTTGAGAGTGCCGTAGTAACCCCGGTTGTACCATTCGAGCGCCAGAGAATCGGGCAGTTCCAACATCTCGGCAATTTCCAGCATGGTATAGCCCTGGTTAGCCAGATGCAGGGTCTGGTCGTGGATGTACTTGTACAAATCTCGTTGCTTCTTCAAATACTCCACCACTTCGTTTTCATCTGTACCTCCCTTATCCCAGATAGGCCAGTGGTGACTGGCAAACACAACTTCTACGTCGTCCCCAAACAGGGAGATCGTCTCATTCAGGTATTTGGCCCAAGCGAGGGCATCCCGCACTGGAGCCCCACGCAAGGTATAGAGGTTGTGCATGGTATGGGTTGCGTCCTCAGCCGTACAGAGGGCATGAAACTCCGGGAAATAGAACATCATTTCGACAGGGGCTTCAGTATCGAGCACGTACTGAAAAACGATATCTATGCCATCAACCTTAATTGTTTGCCCGGTGTAACTGATGAGATCGGTCGGAGTAATCAGGGAAATGGTACCTTGAGGCGCGCCTTTACCCAAACCAGTATCCACCATTTCTTTCGGGCCTTTGGGAAGCAGGCTGCCATACATGTAGGAGGAGCGACGGCCCATGGCGTTGCCCCCAAGAGTCTTTTCACTGGTGGCTTCTTCCACAAAGCCTTCGGGGGCATAGATAGAAATCCCCTCGGAGTTGCTAGCAGACTTAACATCATCTATATTGACAATGCCTTCGATGCCGCCAAAATGATCCGCATGGATGTGGGTGTAAATAACAGCCGATATAGGTAAAGGCTCTTCGAGGTCGGGGTGCCTTAGCAAACCCATCTTAGTGATGTTAGCATTCGCCAAATCCAGTGCGACTTTGGCAGTTTCATTGTTAGTGTAGGGGTCGATAACGATCCAGCCTGTGTCTCCTTCAACCAGGGTCATTACGGATACGTCATAGCCCCGAAGTTGATAAATACCTGGCACAACTTCGTACAGCCCGTGCTGCATATTGAGCTGAGCCATGCGCCACAGGCTGGGGTTCACGGTGTTTGGAGCCTCAGGTAAGTTCCTTGGGTTAGAGGGAACGCTTTCGTCTCCCAGGAGGAACTGATACTGTTCCAAATTCCAAATCGTACCTGGACTCGGATCTAACGCTGGTGGAATCAGAACCGGAGCCGCAAGCTTATCGATAAATCCTTTCCTTGTCCGCTTAAAATCTTCGATGTCGTCAAAGGGTAAATCTTCCAAAACTTGTTTGTTTGCTCGGATCGTAGCCCACGTGGGCAGTTTTCCCTCAGCTAGGGCGTCAGGAGGAATTTGCATCCAAGCGATCAGAAAGGTTGCGGCGATCGCCACCCCATTTTCCATGCTTCATAGTGAATGTTCCTTGTATCTTTCAATCTCAACTGTGTTGAACTAAACAGCAATCTATGCAGCTGGTCGCGTAGCCTGGAGCCGCCATGTGAGCCAAAACTCGATGCGTTCTTTTCGGGCACCGCCAGTTATGGACTCGCTGCGCTCTTCCAAACGCTTCGCCGACCGTACCATCGCGATGACCAGACTGCTTACCTGAACCCTTTGGGCCGCTAAACCTAGAAGTCTAACGTCTAGTACATTAAACACTTCATTGTGTTCCATGTCAAGCAGATACTTCCCAGAGATTCGCCTTTATACCATGCCTGAATAATACCCACGACATCAAACCATCTCTGGACAATACTTTCAGGTTCTCTTTTGTAGCATTTTTTTTAAATGCTATTACCTGTTGCTTTTTTCCCACTGGCGACTGCTATCAACTTTTGCTGGATTAAACTTTAAACCACTGGCGGAGGTACAGAATATATAATCGGCGATCTCCGGTCATGGTGCTGTATTTCATTCAGGTGAAAAGCGATATATTTTACTTCATTACCATATGGTTTCAACTTCATCCGCATTTCGCAGGACTTCATCCCTTGTAATCAGCTTTGCTTCGGAGTAAACTGCTGTAGCAGCAATGATGCGATCGTGAATTTCCCAATTTTGTGGTAATCTCAGCATTGTCTGGAAAACCGTTAAGTCGAAGGCCGCGATCGCCAACCCATCACTTTGCTCAATTCTGTCGAGGATTTCCTCAATAGTGATTTCCCGGTTTTTCTTGCGAACAATGTTGTCAAGTTCAGCTAAAACTATGGTGGAGACGAAAGCCATAACCTCTCCCATTTCAGCCCGATCGAGAATTTGCTCTGCGCTCTGCTACTGAAGATAACCGTTTATCTTCAGTAATGAACCAAAGTAAAGCATGACTATCTACTACATAAACTTCCATGCTTTTCCTCACTCTTTTAGTTTATAAGCATCTCGAAAAACCTCCCGCTTGGCCTCCTCTAATTCCTCATCTGTCACCTCAAGGCCCGCCCACAATCCTTTGATTTTTGTCTGGCGCAGCGGTTTTCCTTCTACTTGACGCTCCAGGATCTTTCTTAATTCATCCAATTCCCTTTGAATGGATTTGATGCGCAGCAATATGTACTTCTCCATTTCTCCATACCTCATCTAATTAGTTCGTAGTTCGTAGTTCGTAGTTCGTAGTTTATTGAGTTGGAATGTCAACATAGCTGAACCTCTTTATGGGAGAGAATTTCAGGCTTTTTGCAAAAGGTTACAAAAGTTTACATGATTCAGTTTACTAATGCACACCTACTTACTCCTAATTCTATTATATCCTCAATTTTATTCCTGTCAAGGGGCGATCGGTTATTATCGAGCGGGTGCATCTTTCGAGGCTGCAAAATTAATCAGCGGACTAACTTATAGCTAAAATGATAATGTTGTTAGTCGGTTTTCAACCGACTTTAGCTATTAGGGGGAACCCCCGGCGGGCTGACAGCGAAGCCAGAGGTTTGAACCCTCGGCGGGCTAACTTTTTGTATCGCTGCAATAAGAGCGGCTTTTTTCATGCGAGAATAACCGCTTATCCCTTGCTTTTTCGCCAATGCTTTGAGTTCGCCAACTGTCATCTTCCGATAGCTGGTTTTTGAAGTAGCAGCTTTCGACTCGCTTCCTGTCTTGACTTCATTGCGAAGGGCCTCTAGTTTGCGATCGAACATTTTTTCTATTCCCACCAAAATCTTTTGCTCGACCGAGGTAGTTTCAATTTTTTGAGTCAGAAATTCGACCTTCTCCTGAAAACTGGTTTCCAGATTTTTCACCAAACATTTAATTTGTTTGATTTCCTCACTTAAAGCAGTCACTGCCATTTCTGTAACCGTTTCCATCGAATGTTCCGGCGGATCAACTGGGGGAATATTCACTTCCTGTCTGAGTGCTTTCACCTGTTCGAGAATCGCTTCGGAATTGGACGGTTCCAGAATAAATGCCCCGATCGTCTCACCTTGGCGGGGATCTATTTCTCTGGCCCTGACTGCAATATAGTATTCAAAATGCCCATCAACCACTTCGTAGGATTGCAAACTGGTGCGGCGCAGGATAATCGGATTAATCAACCCGTTAGCTGCTAAACTCAGTTCTGCGGCACTTTCTAAATCTTCTGCGGGGAAGCGATCGCGAGGCACCTGGGATTTAATTTTTTTGACCGCAATAAGTGAAGGCAATAATTTTTTCATGCATCCATTCCGATTTTCTGTAATACTTCTGCGCCTAGGACTTCAAATTCTCGAGCAGCTTGTGAATCTGGTTTTGACTCTAGAACTGATTTAGGATTAGCAACTTCCAACTCTCACCACCTGAGTTTCTTCGCAACACTTAGCTAAAACTTCTCGGCTATAGATTACATTCTCCATAACTAGCAAATCGTAACGAGTTGTAATCGCCTCCCGCCGTTTCTTAAACGTAGATTTTCCGAAGGCGGCATTAGTGGATATGTTACAGGCCAAAACCCCGAGAATTTTTAGCGGTTCTTTATTAATTTGTCTTCTAAATGCATCCACTTTCTTAATAAAATCTTTGACATTCTTTAATCCTTGATTGGCAAAGGGCTTTAAATCCGAAGGAATCAATACATAATCAGCCGTAATCAGAGCAATGCGGGCGTACAGATTCAAGGCCGGGGGTGTATCGATAAGGACAATATCATATTGAGTAGCGACTTCTTTCAATTTGTCAAGCAGACTTAAGCGACAATAATCAAGTTGATTCAGTTCGCTTTCATATTGCATCAAATCAATGTGGGACGGCACGACATCTAGTTCGGGAGTATTAAACGCTGAGGTTCTAGCTACTTCAGAAATCGGATAAAACTCTTCTGATTGTAATACTTGCAGAATGTTACAGTCTTTGATATCGTCTAATTCTTCATCGTCAAATTTAATTAACCCCGTGCCAAAAGTCGTGTTAGCTTGGCTATCCATATCGCTCGCTAACACTCTCTTTCCTTTTTTACTGAAGGTCGCTGCTAAATTAACCACGGTTGTGGTCTTGCCCACACCACCTTTGTTATGGTAAACTGCAATAATTTTCATCTTCTGTTGCTTCTGGTTACTACTTTCCGGTTGCATGGAGTTTCCCGATCGGACATTTAGCGGATGAGAGTCAGATTGTTGGAGCTTCAGGTTATCCTTGCCAATCAGAGCTTTAATCTCCTCAATTTTCGCGTCAACTTCTCGACCCGGACATTGAAATACTAACTGAATCTCTTCACCCACTCGCAACGCAATCGTCCCCAGCAGCAATTATCCTGCCATTAGGGGCGATCGCACTAGACCAGGGAACATGTTCCCTTGTACTGGGAGTTGTACTGGGAGTAGATGGTACGGGTGAGGTGTCCGGAGTCGGTGTCACCATTCCGGAAGACTCGGTAGGTCGATCGCCAGCAGCAGTTTCCGGCTCATCTTCTTAGGGCGCCTTTTAACCCCGCTTTATGGCGCATCGAGCATTGATGCCATCGCTACCGTCGGGGTTATGCTTTCAATCCAGCACCTGGACGTGTGGGCTTTCACCACTGATGAAACCCTGCTAGTGGTCCCCCTCCTTTACATGTGTCAAGTCAGTTTACAATAAACGAATCGCACGTAGACCTCCAGGATATGGGGATGCCGGCATTTCTGAATCTTCAATGCCGAGTTCGGGAAATCTTGCTGCAACTTCTCAAAATTAGGCCCTTGTTGTACCCTGTCATTCAAGGTTTTGATGGCCACGTAGCGTCCATTACCGTCTTTGGCCCGATAGGTAACCGCAAAGCCACCTTCCCTCAGAACGCTGTCAATAACTTACTTTCCGTTTTGTAAACTTTGCCCAGATGTCCAAGTCATCGATCCCCTATCCTTTACACTGGCTTTATTCTGGCATAGGCGAGACTAATGCAAGGGATTGTATGACCTCCCAGCCCCAAGCCCCATGTCCAACTCAGCCATCCTCCCCTCTTCCCAGCAGTTCGCCAATCAAACCAGCAGCACCAGAGGCACCTTGTTCCGCCGCAGCTATTTGTTTAAAGTAAGTCCCGCCAATGCGTTCAGCTAGCCGCGAGAAAGGCAAACTTTGGACGTGAACCTTACCCGGTCCCTTCAGCTTGGCCAAAAACAAGCCTTCGCCACCAAACAAAGCATTTCTGAACCCGCCGATAAACTGAATACTGTAGTCCACCGAAGGAGAAAAAGCCACCAAACAGCCAGTATCCACCCGCAACTCCTCTCCGCGTTCCAGATCTTTTTCCACAATAGCGCCTCCAGCTTGCACGAAAGCCATACCATCCCCGCGCAACTTTTGCAGAATAAAACCCTCACCGCCAAAGAAGCCAGCACCCAAGCGTTTAGTAAAAGCAACGCTGATCTCAGTCCCGCTAGCTGCACAAAGGAAAGCATCCTTCTGACACAAGAACTCGCCTCCCAACGCACCCAGATCCAGAGGAATAATTTGACCCGGGGAAGTAGCAGCGAAACCCACCCGCGCCTTACCGCGACCGCCGTTAACAAAAGTGGTAATAAAGAAACTCTCACCCGTCAACATCCGTTTGAAGCCAGAAAAGAGACCGCCGCCACCCATACCAGTTTGCATTTCAATGCCTTCTTCCATATAGGTCATCGTGCCAACTTCAGCTTGCACCCCTTCCCTGGGGTCCAGTTCCACCTCAACTAATTGCAGGTCGCCGCCGTAAATTTTGTAATCAATCACATCAGCCATAACTTTTCCTCCGTAGGGTGGGCACCGCCCACCAGCTTTTCCGACCTAGGGTGAGCACCGCCCACCAGCCTTCACTGTCTTCTATATTATATAAGCTGTCGCGCATTTACATTGCTACGGTCAAAAAGTTGAGCAATTTCAAATTGAAAATTGAAAATAGAGCAAGTATAAATAGAGAATTGCTCCATTTTCCATTCGCAATTCGCAATTCGCATTTTCCATTCGCAAATATAAATGCCAAAGTGAGATGCTCCCGATGCACCCCCGTGGTATGCTTGGTACTTTCCGCATTAATGAAACGGGAGCCTGCGGCAGAATATGATGGTAGGAAGATTTGGCGCATCGGCGCCTGGCGCGCGATCGCCGCTTATATCGGATAATAGAAACCAGCACGTCCACCCTAAACACCCTTTCAAGCCATGACCTTAATCCAACCAAAGCGCAAACCGCGCCGGGGCAGACTTTTCCCAGAATACACCATCCCTCCAGAAGAACTAGCCCGACGCGAAGCGGAAAAGGAGGCACGCTGCAAGCGAGGCCG
>JACOMV010000209.1:7682-13112 GCA_014324065.1 Hormoscilla sp. SP12CHS1
TGGCTAGCGATGGACGTCCAGGATGTCGAAGAACTGGGTTGGTCTGTAATTAAACGCAACCATGTAATGGAGACAGCACGCGGTGAAGGTTATTTCTCTCTCTATGCAGGAACGGTGCTATTGGACGGAGAAGAATTTACAATTCCAGTTCATGCTGGGTCTGGGATTCCTGAAGTCTTACTTGGATTGCAATGGCTGGAAACACGGCGTTTGGTCGTGGATAGACAGCAGGGATTGCTGACCCTAGGATAAAGTAGCGCGCAAATCCCATAGCAAGGCGATCGCCTAGAACGCGATATGATTAAGCTGATTAAGCTATAGTCAAGAGGAGTTAAGATAGTTGCCAACAACTCAACAAGCACTTAGATGCTTCCAGCTTTGTCAAAACCTCACCACTATGTACCGATCTGTGGATATGGTACGTTTAGATGAGAGAACTGGAAATGCCATTATGATGACAGGAGAAGAAATTTTAATCGAAATCTACCCTAATGGAAATTGGAGGTTTATAAATGAAGTCTGACTTTCACATGATGACAATGGCAGAACTAAAGAAATATGTTCTAGAGCATCGAAATGACCTAGCAGCATTTCAAGCATTAATGGATCGCGTTGATGCTCAACCCCAAGATCGAGTCTATGGAGAGGTAGATGCTCAGGATTTTTCTATACTGCTCGAACAGCATCATCGCTTCCAGCAAGATTGATACCTGTAGGGGCGAAGCATTCCGGCGACAAGTTATGACATAAATTTACAGATATACTCGCCCGTGCATAATTGAGATGCACCCGATCCTCCTCAAAGATATCAAGTTGCGATCGCTAGCATAAGGTCTTGAGGATTAAACAGTTTGCGTTTAGAGGCATTGAGAACTTCGATGCTAACGGGATCGTCATTTTCGTCATAACTGACAACCTCCAGGTTCGGAGATAGCATTAACTGGAAACCCCGGAGCGCAACATAAACATCAGAATGTCTGCTTCGACATCGTATTTAACTTTCATGGCCGATAGTATAAGTTCATCGCCAGTTTTTCAAGTATAATGCTAAAATATGAATTAACCATTACTTAGGGATGGGCCATGCTTTCTACTACCGATATGCGCTCTTATGCGATATCCCTGATAGTACAACTATCTCAAGAAAGATTAATCGCTGTCGTACAGCTTTTGGAATGTTTAGTGGAACCGCCTCAGCAGTATACGATGAGTGCCGAGGAAACGCAGTTGCTTGAAGCGATCGGGCACCATCTGCCTGAAGACGAGCGAGTTCGTCTAAACATATTGCGCGATCGGTGTGAATTTGGCGAACTAAGCGAAACCGAACATCAAGAGTTGATTCGTTACGAAGACTTGCTAGAGGAACAGAGAGTCAAGCGGTTAGAAGCGCTGATCCAACTAGCGAAGATTAGAAACATCGATCTGATGCAGTTAAACCAGCAAGTTGGAGCCTGAATCTTCCTATGACGTCTGAATATGAACGAGCCTCTATAGCACTGAGACAAGAGGTCGCTCAACGGGCACAGCATCGATGCGAATATTGTCGTTGTCCTGATGCTTTCTCTCCTGATAGCTTTACAGTTGACCATATCAAGCCAAGAAAATTAGGTGGAGCAACGATTGCGGAAAATCTAGCTTGGGCCTGTTCCGGCTGTAATGGTCGCAAATATATCCGAACTGTTTACCCCGATCCACAGACGGGAGAGGAAATTGCCCTATTTAATCCTCGCAAGCAGAATTGGACAGAGCATTTTAATTGGAGTGAGGATTTGATTCAACTGATCGGTCAAACCCCTTGCGGTCGTGCAACTATTGAAGCGCTTGCACTCAACCGTCCGGGAGTCGTGAATCTTCGACAGTTGCTTCTCTTAGCTGGACTGCATCCACCCGATGAATAATCGAAGTGGAGGTGGCGGAACAAAAACAGTGCATCTCACTTTCGCACGGGCGAAGCATTACGATAGGTAATTTGTAAACTTATGTCATATTGTCGCCGTAACGCTTCGCCCCTACAGGTATCTTTGCAAATATGAGATGCACCCCGTCATAAAACAAAAAGCCCGTCAGATGCACCTCCGTGGTATGCTTGGTACTTTCCGCATTAATGAAACGGGAGCCTGCGGCAGACTTTGATTGTAGCGATTCGCGATCGGATAAGTTCATCGCCCGTTTTTCAAGTATAATGCTAAAATATGACCGAACCGTAGTAAACTACCATTATAGGAATCTGAAATGACCACAGTCAAAGAAATTCAAGCAGCAATTCAGTCCCTTTCCTCTGATAAATTCGCCTATTTGAGAGAATGGATAATAGAGTTAGACTGGGAACAGTGGGACAAAGAGATTGAAGCCGATTCTTGTTCGGTAAAACTAGACTGTTTGATTGACGAAGCCTTAGCATAAAAAGCACAAAAAAAATTACAGGAGTTATAATTGCATAAAACAAAGAAACTATTTTGGCGATGTTTTGATGAGTTGCCAAACTTTATTCAAGAACTGGCCATAAAAAATGATTAAGGTTTTTGCCCGATCGCCCGAATTTGGCGAAGCGAAGGGGAAAGCCCCAGTCGGCCAATGCTGGCAATAGATCCTCTGCCATAAAGCATATCGAGTTGCGATCGCTAGCATAAGGTCTTGAGGATTAATTTGCGTTTAGAGGCATTAAGAACTTCAATGCTAACGGGATCGTCATTTTCGTCATAACTGACGATCGCGCCTCCAGGTTCGGAGATAGCATTAACTGGAAACCCCGGAGCGCAACATAAACATTAGAATGTCTGCTTCGGCATCGTATTTAACTTTCATGGGTATTCTCCTGCCAATATCGCTTGATTTGATTCGTCCAGTACAGGGTTAAGATTCGCTGTTGCCAATTTCAACAAATGGGACTCGTCATAGACCATTGCGTTGTCGCTCGATCGGCACTGGTGGCATGGAAAAACAGGGTGCCGAACAGCAGCACGAAATAACTCGCGAACCACCGACGCCGAAGGGCGCTATTCGACCTAGCGGAGAGTCCTTTTTCTTTAAGTTAGTGCGGGGATGCGACCTTCAACGCGCTGATATTGTCTGCTTAACAACCAAGTTTGAGTAGTTTCATAGGTATCGCCAGCAAAAGATAGTTGGTAATTTTCCCTGGGATTATAAACATAGCTTCTACCTGAAGTATCGCCGATCAAAATTAACACTTGAGGGGGAAAAGCGGCCCGTTCGATCCAAAGTTCTGTAAACTCCAAATTGCGAGGTAGGTTGATTTGAGTTTCTGCTTCTGGCAAAGATTCAACATTTTGGAAGCGCTGTCGCAATTTGGTTAATATAGTTTCATCGCTGCTTTCTACATCGTAAGCGCTGCTATCTACGGCACGAACAATTATAGTCGGTTCCGATCCCTTGTCCGGGTAGCATGTGAAAGTGCCCTCCGTAATTTGGGTAATGTTAGTAGCTATCTGTAATAGGATTTCTCCAGACACTCTGGTTTGGGTCTTGGCTATTTGATAGAGGCGTTCCCTATTGCTTCCGAAACATTCAAGGTCCGAGATTTCCCATTCAGTGGTGGCAAGTTGAGGGCCTAGTAGTTGGAGAATATCTGTGAGATTGACTGCTAAGATATTGTTATTCGCTTGCCGATCGCTGATAGTTATGCCGCGCATTTTTCCTCCTGGAGGTTCTAGTCGGGTTCTTCTAAGGGTTCGGCTGTGGCGGACCTGGATGTCCCGGACCCATCCTACCACTACGGGGAAAGGTGGGGCTGGTGAAGTCAATATCGCGCACGGGATTACCGCTAGCGTCATACTCCCGTCTTTGATAGATTCTATTGTTAATTGTATCCCAGCGCAGCACTGAATGGGGGCCTATTGCCCTGGTGTCGGGACCGGAAATCTTCGGCGGTCGATGGCTTTTGTAAACTGGGATACCATCTGCATATTTAGAGTAAATTAGTGGTTGTGAAGGCATTGAGCATGAGCGCGTTTTTAGGATTAAGGTTTATTTTTCAAATGTATCAGAAGTTGAACGCGCTATGGAAGGAGATGATGATTTTCGGTTTCCAGAGGCGATCGCTCTTTCAATACTTCAAGTGTGCGATCGCCCCCTGCTATTCCCCACCCAAGATTACACTGGCGCTACCACCGGGGGATCTGCTGGTGGCCAGAGGCCAAGACCGGGTTTCTTTTACCAACCCGATGGCTTATGCAACAGTTATGAAAGAAACCCGGTTTCAACCTCGCGCGTAGTAATCTGCCCGAAATTGCTGGCTAACGTAGAATTAGACCCGATCGACCCAGTAATTTGGCTCTATATGGTGGATCTCAGATTTGATTCATAAATTTCCACCCAGTACATCCCTTGCTGGAATTCCTTTAGTCCTACCAGCCTTAAATGCCTCAAGTCGCTTTTGGGCTTCATCGAGCCAGATATTGTCAATTTGACTGTCTGGTCGATCGAGACTCATCACGATGATATCTAGCAGCTTGGCCCTCTCATTGGGCGGCAGTTCCAAAACATTGTCAACAAGCGCCTTATCCATCTCTAACTCCTAAAACTTAATCAATTATACCGACATCAGCAGAACGACGCAACTTACTTCGAGCGATCGCCGGCCTCTGGTTGCGCGTCAAAGTCGATCGCCTCATCGCCCCAGCCTGCGATCGCGCCAGCTAAGGATATTTTAGCACGGCGGGCGTGAAGATTCCCGCCGTCCCCATTATCAACAGCATTGACAACAGTAACCTCGCAAAGGAGAGTGCTGTTACTGTAGAGGCGATCGGGTACACGTGCTATCATGTCACTGAGCGAACGCCCAGGGGATAGTTTCAGCTATAACGGTTATTTTTAACTCTGCAATTTAAATGCATAACAGCTTATTACTAAGCCATAATTATTTCCACGTCACAATTATTTTTGCACCTATAAAACGCTGTAAAAAATAGGGATACTCTAAAGAAGCATAGCTAACACTTTCACGATAATAAGTATGAATAAACTTTTGATTTTCAACATAAATACCTAAATGAGACGGACCATTAGTGTAAGTTTCAAAAAAAACTAAATCTCCTGGTTCTAGTTCGTTACTAGCCACACTAACTCCATCGTTGAAATATTGCAAATCAGCATCGCGGTGTAATAAAATCCTATGAACTTTAAATACTGTATGTATGAAACCCGAACAATCTAAACCTCCTGTAGTCATCCCACCCCATAAATAAGGCTGTCCTAATAGTTGACGTGCAGTAGTCAGAATCTCAGCCCTTGATATCCAAGCAGCATTCTGTTGCCGATAATCCAACATATCTTTTGACCAAACAAATCCTTTCTGTCCATTTACTAAGTAAACCAACGTAAAATCTCCCTCTTTGTGCGACTCGTTTAGGTACAAACTGACACCAGTGAAAGCCTAATTGGTTTCATTAGCCAATAAACTCGATAATCATG
>JACOMV010000210.1 GCA_014324065.1 Hormoscilla sp. SP12CHS1
TGAGGGATGAAGGGTCATAAGTAATTGGGGCGGTATGGGTTTGTATAGCTCACTCTCCCATGTCTCGGCGTGAGCTTTCTGATCTATCGTAACTCAAAACCTGATGATTGGCTCTCCTTGGGGTACAATGGGGGGCGAAGCCCCCCATTCGCCAACAGAATCCTTTAGGGTGAGGGCGGGGGTGAGGGCGGGGGTGAGGGCGGGACAGCTTATCACTAGGACTGAAGGGCCATTGCAGGGAAAGCAACTTTAGTACCACCCAGACCGCAATAACCATTGGGGTTTTTGGCCAGGTACTGCTGATGGTAGTCCTCCGCGTAGTATAATTCGGGTGCGTCAATAATCTCGGTTGTGATTTGACCCTTACCTGCCTTGCTCAGGGCTTGCTGATAAATGTCTCGTGAGGTTTCGGCGAGTTTCTTTTGGGCCTGGGAATAAAAGTAAATGCCCGATCGATACTGGGTGCCGGTGTCATTGCCCTGGCGCATTCCTTGGGTCGGGTCGTGACTTTCCCAGAAGACTTGCAGCAGGGTTTCGTAACTGATGACTTTGGGGTCGAACACGACGCGCACTACTTCATTGTGCCCCGTCATGCCGCTACAGACTTCCCTATAGGTAGGGTTGGGAGTTAAACCTGCGGCGTAACCCACTGCGGTGGTGAAAACTCCTTCTTGTTGCCAGAATTTGCGTTCTGCGCCCCAGAAACAGCCCAGACCAAACATTGCCATTTCCAATCCCTCGGGATAGGGAGGTTTGAGGGGGTTGCGGTTGACATAATGTTGAGAGGGGACGGGCATCGTCTCTGTCCGTCCTGGCAAGGCGGTTTCGGGAGTGGGAAGGGTGAGTTTTTTCTGACCGAGTCCAAATAGGGCCATAATTGTTTAGTTGTTGGCTGAGTTGTTTACTTTTCTTAATATTCTAATACACAAAGGCTGTCATTGGGGCTGCGCGACCGTACTGAGGACCGTCATGGGACCGCTATCTTTGAGGATCTGCATTTGCTGCTGGTTGCGGACCAACAGGGCCCCGGCAAATCCCAGGGAGTTAACTGAAATTGATTGGAAATCTTCGCCCGATCGGGGGACGACGAGCATCCATTCCCTGGTAGCGAGGAGATTGTAGGCACCGGATTGCCTGTTGCCAGTTACCTTTAATCCTACAGCAGCTAACAGATTATGATAGCAGTCCCAAATAATTTTACCAGCCTCTTGGGGGGATTTTACCAGATCGGGGTCGAAACGGGCGATCGCATGTCGGAAAGGAAAGCTTCGTGTCCTGCCCACAGTATCGTCAAATGTTGCCGATGCGATCGCCTCATCGATAGGTGTTTGGGGTTTGTTATTCAGGGGGAGGGGGACAATTTGCAAATGCTTGTGTCGCTGACTAGCACCAGCAATTTCCCCACCATTATAAAATGCCAAGCCCTCAAATTCCGCCATGCAAGCCCACATCGCCTGAAAATCTGGCTCGGTGAGCCAAGTTTCCTGTTCTTCAAACGATCGCGTGACGATCAGTATATGACTATCGACAACATTATATTTGTTTAACAGACATAGGTGAGTCTCAGAAATGTCAGCAACAAACAGATCCTCCTCGTAGGGAAGGAAGGGGTTAAATTCCTTGGTTTTCTTATCCTGGTGCTTTTTGGCAGCATCCTTGCGGGCGAGGTTGGACAAGATGCGCAATAAAAAGCGAATACCAGAGTCTTCTACGAACTCGCAATCTGTGGGAATGGGTTGGAGGGCACCGCAGGCGAGTGCATGGGCGGTGCGTTCCGTTATCTTTTGCCATAATGTGCCTGGTTGCAGCATCAATGTGTCCCGTATAATTGGTTTTGACTCGGACATAAAAGTTAGCTCGCCGGAGGTTCAAAGTCGTTGCATTCGTAGGGTGGGCACCGCCCACCCTAAATGGGTGTTGTATCTTTTTACCAACTGGTGAAATTATATTGTAGCATAAATTTAATGCTTTATTGTGGAACATTTTTTCAAAATTGTATTACAATGTTGTAGGCAACCAGCGCAATTACAAATTCACAATTACAAATTCACAATTCGCAAACCACGCTGCACCACTTACGCTAATGCTTCTGATTTTCGCAACTGCCCGATTTGGTAAATTTACATCAGGGCTAGTAGTTCCATTTGTTCTGCTTCAGTCAGTCCTGTAGCTTTCCCCCTTGCTTGCAGTTCGCCGAGGGGATCGTTTTGCACGGCATCCATCTTAGCATCGGCGCATCGGCTAATGTCAGTACCAGTTTTTAAACAATCTCGAACATCTTGAGATAAATTGAGAAGAATTAAGCAAATTATTGAGACGTTCTATCAGCGGTTCTTGATAGGCTTTACAAGAACTAGTTAGTCTGAGTCTTATTTTTGGGGGCACCAACTGCTATAATGGGCTTTAATCTCCAGATTAGGGGTAGGGCGCAACTCTGCCCGTTCGTAGTAAGTGCTTTAGCGCTTCCGCGTCACCAGGGGTAGCCAGGTTGCCCCTGGTCACGATCAAATATTACATCATGGGTGCACGACTTAACTCCCGAAGGCATCGGGACTACGAATCGTTTATTTGTTATTATAACTCAAGTTGCTACCTATAAAAATTTCGACAGGCAATATATCCACAAAAATACCATTTTGGAGTAAATCACAAGGCTCTAAAGGCTAATTTTGGTATTGGGGTTCTGTAGGTAGCAACTTAGGTTATTATAGAGGAATCGCACCCACGGAGGTAAGAACTGTGACCAAGGATGAATTCCAAGCACTAGAACAGGCACGCAATGCTAGATACGCTATAGTTCTCCAGCGGATAATTGAGGCAGAATGGCATCGAGTCAGTCGCCAACTAGACGACCTGGATATTGATTCTGATGATGCGATCGCAGCAGCGAATCTAGCTGGACAATTTCACATCTTGGACAAACTGATGGCAGCTTTATCTGGAGGCAGCTTAAGTTCCGATTATGAAATAGAAGCCGAATGGCGATCGGAATTAATCGAGCGGGTGGTGGCAGGATTTAACTTAAAATTCAATACAAAAACACCACCGCGCCGATACAAGAGTCTGGCCCAACGAGTAGCGGAAGCCTGCGGACTAGAAGTAATCCAAGAATAAACGAATCCAAATAAGAGGCGATCGGGAGAAACCCGGTTTTCTCAAAAATCGGGTTTCTGGGCTACTGGGATAATCATGAATTATAATCGTTCATATTTAGCAGCAAGTTCCACAGGAGTAGTCTGTTCGTAAAATTCAAAAGGCTGATAAATCCAAGGACTGTCAGGGAGATAATCAACATAATAATCAGGGGCGATCGCGGAGCAAGCCTTGTACCAGAGAACGGCAGTTTTGATATCCTGGATCTGATTTTTCGGACCGTTCGCGGGCCGTGCGGGATAATGAGATTGCAACCAGTTAATCGCCTCCTGGAGAGAAACACCAGAATCCACCAAATCATCAACCAGCAGCACCCGACTGCCTAAATTATCAGCAGTCATAGTCAGGTGGCGGGAAAACTTGATGCGACCTCGGACGCGATTATCTGGTCCAGTATAAGAGGAAGCAGATAAAATCGCCAGTGGCCGTTGGAAGAGGCGACAGAGGACATCACCAACTCGCAGTCCCCCCTTAGCGATGCAGACAATTTGGTTAAACTCCCAGCCTGATTGATAGATATTGACCGCTATACGCTCAATTTTTTGCTAATACTCCGACCAAGAGACGTATAATTCTTCCATGAGTAAGATCGAGGGTTATCTGCTTTCGACAATAGTACAACTAAAGTCATTAGTCCACTAACCCCTGACAACTAACCATTGACCACTGACAAATGACAACTGACCTATCTCAAATTGAGCCGGAAAGCGAAAAACTCAGCTTCTTCACCAAACTAGCCTATGGCGCTGGTGACATGGGACCAGCCATCACTGCCAATGTCCTAGTATTTTTCCTGTTGCCTTTCTTCACCGATGTCGCTGGGATTAGCGCCGGGTTAGCAGGCACCATTCTGATGGTAGGTAAGATATCTGATGCCCTGAATGACCCCGTAGTCGGATTTCTCAGCGATCGCACCCGTCATCCCTGGGGGCGTCGGTATCCCTGGATCGTCTTTGGCGGCATTCCCTTTGGGATTATCTTCTTCTTACAATGGGTAGTACCGGGCTTCGGCGAATGGGGGCTATTTTGCTACTATGTCGCCATTGGGGTATTATTCAACATCGCCTACACTGCCGTCAGCTTACCCTATACCGCCCTCACCCCAGAACTAACCAAAGACTACAACGAACGCACCAACCTGAATAGCTTTCGGTTTGCCTTCTCCATCGGCGGCAGCATCCTATCCTTAGTTCTGGCTACATTCATTTTCTCCCAAGTCCAAGATACTGGACAACGGTATTTAGTCTTAGGAATCGTCTATTCTGTTATTTCTGTCCTACCCCTGTATCTCTCTGTCTGGGGAACGCGAAAGCGAGTTGCCGCTGTACAAAGGCTTAGAGTTGAGGATCCAGAAGACTCAGAGGCTTCCCTATCCTTGCCAGAACAACTGCGCGTCGCTTTCAGCAATCGACCTTTCCTCTTTGTGATTGGAATTTACCTGTGTTCCTGGTTGGCAGTACAGGTAATAGGGAGTGTAATGAAATATTTTGTGGTCGATTTAATGGGTCTGGAACCGCAGTTCTTTCCTCAAGTTGCCCTGACCGTACAGGGAACAGCCTTCTTGATGCTGTTTGTCTGGACTCGGGTCAGCGATCGCTTTGACAAAAAAGCCGTTTATTACATGGGCACAGCCCTATGGCTGATTGCCCAGATAATACTGTTATATCTCCAACCCGATCAAGTAGGACTGATGTACCTTCTAGCAGTAATAGCCGGATGTGGCGTTGCTGTCGCCTATCTCGTCCCCTGGTCAATGCTACCTGATGTTATCGACCTAGACGAACTCCGTACAGGTCAGCGTCGTGAAGGGGTTTTCTATGCCTTTATGGTACTGCTGCAAAAATTAGGTTTGGCAATTGGATTATTCTTGGTAGGGCAAGCCTTAGATTGGTCTGGATATATAGAAAATGTAGCAGGAGAGCCCATCCCAGTCCAGCCCGATTCGGCATTGCTTGCTATTCGTCTGTCGGTCGCCGTCCTGCCAGCTATCTGTTTGCTAGGGGGAATTGTACTCGCCTATTTTTATCCCATTACCCGCGAAGTCCATGCCGACATCTTGCTCCAACTGCGGGAACGTCAGCAACAAGATGATTTGTGAATTGTCAATTGCTAATTGTTAATTGCCATCAACAATCAATAATCAACAATCTTACCACCTTGATTAGGAACCTTATATAATCTGATTGCCACTGTCTTCTGTGCAGCAGTTGACGAGGGGTTCTTCAGCTATATCTGACAGTTGCACTCGATCGTGCCTTAAAAGCCTCGTCCACTCAGCAGCTAGCAGTAAATCTCCAGGGCGAGCGCGGCGGAGTTCTGCTATAGTTTTTAACAGATCGAACCACATCCCTAAAACCCCCTCTGACCTGTCACAGTCACAGGGGTTGAGCAATAAATATGCTTTTTGCTACAACATTGGCTAAATAATTTCAGTAGTGCAGCGGTGTTCTCTCCAGTAGAAACAGACTACAATGGGGTAATAGCGATCGGGGAACCAGTGCTCTCTGCGGGTCAAAACCTCTCAAGCACAAATGCTTATAATATACGGATTCAATGGATGCGCTGGCTACAGAAAATTACAGCATCGGAAAAAAATCCCATTAAACGCTCAGAAAAACTGCTTTTCAGTTTGAAAGAATTTTTTGGCCCATACCGGACGAGGCCCTAGCACTGCTGATTGGGGTTCTGCCCGGACCATGGGCACGGTTCGACAGCAACAACATCAAAATCCTGGATCTGGATCGGACTGGCAGCCGCTGACTTTAAGGGCTCATACCACTTATAAGTTAAATGCGCCCCGCCGGAACGTGCAGCCTGCCCGCGATCTGGTAGGGTACAGTTCCGCATAAGCTTTAGCTACCGAACTGCTGAGATCCTAGAAATATTGAAGTGTATGACCCCTAGAGGATATGACAGAACATGTATCGTACAATAGAATCACAGCAGATGGTAGAAGAGAAAGTTGTTTATCCGCGCAGACAGCGGGAGTTAGAAAGCTTAGTACAGAAACTGGGATTGCCAGATCAAGTGCAACTGAAATGGCTTTTACTGGACAAGGCGCTCACCCATCCGACATTCTCACCAGGATTGCGCTGCGCGCACACGGCTACGCCTACGCGATCGAACTACGAACAGTTGGAGTTCCTAGGAGATGCGGTAGTGCGGATGGCAGCGTCTGATTTGCTATTAGAAATCTATCCCGACTGTTCTGTAGGGCAGTTTTCGGCGATCAGAAAAGTTCTAGTGAGCGATCGGGTGCTGGCCCAGCTAGCCGATCTATATGGATTAGAGCGATATCTGCTGATCGATCGCAATGCGGCCAAAGACGAAATCGGGTGTCAATCACGGGTAGCAGATGCCTTTGAAGCGGTATTAGGAGCCCTCTACCTGAGCACTCACACCCTAGAATTAATCCGACCTTGGTTAGACCCCCACTTCAAAAGGTTAGCAGCAGAAATTATCGCAGATCCAGCCTATCTGGACTATAAATCAGCATTGCAAGAATGGACTCAAGCCTGCCACAAAGTTTTGCCAGAATATCGCACTAGGCCCACTCAGGATAATGGTAAGGATCAATTTACAGCGGAAGTCTGGCTGTTGGGTCAGCGGTACGGGACGGGAAAGGGCCGATCGCGCAAAGCAGCAGAACAAGCAGCGGCTCAAGAGGCTTTATCATGGGTGAATGAGAACAAAAAAAGGACAAAAACAAAATGACAAATGGGACGAGAATTGCCGTACTGGGGGCTGGTCGTTGGGGAAACCATTTAGTGCGGAACTTCCACCAGCATCCCCAAGCCCGTTTGCTGGCTGTGGCCGACCCCAACTGGGAATGCTTAGTAGCAGTTAAACAGCGTTACAATTTAGATGCAAGGGTCACCCTCACCTCAGATTGGCAGTCGTTATTGCCGCAAGTAGAAGCAGTGACGATCGCCACTCCCGTCTCTAGCCATTATCGCTTAATTAAGGCGGCTCTGGAACATAAATGTCACGTTTTGGCATAAAAACCTTTAAATCTCGAACCAGATAAATGCCTGGAACTATCCCATTTGGCGGAACAACAGCAGCGGCAATTAGTTGTTGACCACACCCATCTATTTAACCCAGCAGTAGTGCGAGGTCAAGAGGTGGTATCATCAGGATGTTTGGGAGAATTGCGCTATGGTTATGCCGCCCAACCTGAGTCCCGTCCGCCAGGATGTTGACGCCATGTGGGATTTAGCCATTCACGATATCGCCATTTTTAATAGTTGGTTAGGAAAAAATCCGGTCAGGGTGTAGGCCAATGGTAATGGCATGGCTGTTGTACATAACCTTCATGTTTTGGCAAAGATGCCAGCTACAACTCAAGAAAAAACTGCATAAATTTTGATACTTAGTTGCCCAATAGCATATTTACATGGATTTGTCAACGACTTCTACTGGACCGACGGCGTATGTCAAAAAGTCGGCACTGCGGGTGCGGATGGTGCCTTTGCCAGTTTTAATCCGATCGCGCACTGGGCCAAAGCAATCATGTTCTGGATTTTCCTGTACTGTCAGCAGGTATAATTTCCCTAAAACAAAACCGACTTGCTCGCATGCAGGGGTCTCATGCATGACACGGGGACTGCCCAAACCTGACGATCCTCTCGACGGTGATGTCCTGCCTCGACCCGCCGAGAGTAGCTGTAATCAATGCCTTCAAACTCATTGGCAAGTGCAAGCTCATACCATGCTTTCACTTGGGCCCACAGGGTCGGGTGATTTGCTTTGAGGCACAACACATAATCAGCACCCTTAGCTAATATCTGACCAGCAATCTTATGTTGGGTTCCCATAGCATCGGTAGTGATAATACACCCACTGATATCAAGCAGTTCCAACAGAGCTGGAATGGCTTTAATCTCGTTAGTTTTGCTCTCTACTTTCACCTGCCCCAGCAACAAACGGTTCTCACTTGCCCAAGCACTGACGTTCCGGCAGCGCCGATTGCCCTTTATTGCGGTCATAAGACCCTTTGAGGGTTTTGGGCAGGCATGGAGCGGAATTACCTGAGCACCAGTGGCCTCCACAATCTGTCCAATCCAGCCGAAAAAGCAGCGTTCTAGTGCCTTGGGGTCGATCCGCTCAAACAAACGTCGGCAGGTGTCAGCATGGGGGAATCCCATTTGGCAAATCGAGAAAAGTGGCCAGCCATTGCTCATGGCTTTCGGCATAGAACTCTATGTCTTCCCATCCCTTTGCTCCGCCTATGGTTGCGATTCTCGCAATTATCACAATGCTCAGAAATGGATGCTGCACCCTTGGGATCTTCTAGAGTGCGAAACTGACAGAGCCATTCCTGCAAATTTTCTTAATTGGTAGTTTTTTTGCTACTCCTCTGATTCATTCTAGCTAAGCCAGAAGACTAGTACGCAACGCCGCAAATAAATCGGATAATCATGTTGGCCCAGACTGCTCCAACATGAGGCATAGCTGAAACCCT
>JACOMV010000211.1 GCA_014324065.1 Hormoscilla sp. SP12CHS1
CATAGCTGAATTGGGTCTGCATTGAGTATAGCTCTAGTTTAGCACAAAAATGTTCTACTTGTTTCCTGAACAAGGTGTATCGTTATTCTTTTCGGGATATCATAACTCAGATATGCCCGATTGTCAACCAAAAGCCAGGATAATAAAAAAATCATAAAAAATGGATAATTTCGCGGCATTACGCCTAAGCTCAAAAAAGGTAATTTATTGCTATCCCATTCAGTTATATGCAAGTGGTTTCCCAAGCAGCAGCAGTAAGCCGCAACCCCTCCCCACCACGAGAAACAATAACTCTGGATGTTGGGGGCATGAAATGTGCTGGTTGCGTGCAGGTAGTGGAAAAGCAGCTAACCCAATACCCAGGCGTGGTTTCCGCTTGTGTAAATCTGGTAACAGCTGTGGCAGCAGTGGAATGTGCAGCGGGTACAGTCGATCGCACGGCCCTGGCAGCGCAGTTGACAAAGGCGTCCCACTCAGCCCCGTTCTCCCCACCAACACCGAACCCAGGATGACCAGCAACAGCGGGAAGAAATTCGGCAACAAATTAGAAATCTAGTAATTGCTGGCTTGCTAATCCTCCTATCGGGGATGGGTCATTTTTTTGGTCATGCCTCCGTTCTGAGTAATATCTGGTTTCACTGGGGACTGGCAACCTTGGCCTTGCTGCTGCCCGGACGTACTATATTAATAGATGGCTGGCGGGGACTCTGGCAAAATGCCCCCAATATGAATACCCTGGTGAGTTTGGGTACTCTATCTGCTTACATGGCTAGCTGCATAGCCTTGCTATTCCCCCAACTCGGTTGGGAATGCTTCTTTGATGAACCTGTGATGCTGCTGGGTTTCATTCTTCTGGGACGTACCCTGGAACAACAGGCGAAAACTCAGGCAGCAGTTTCCTTAAAATCCTTGCTAGCACTCAGACCGAAAATGGCACATCTGATCAAGAGCGAAACTGATGAGATCCAAAAATCAGTAGACATTCCCGCTTTTGATGTGAAAGTAGGTTAGTATTTGCGGGTGTTGCCAGGAGAAAACATCCCCTCCGATGGGTTAGTAGTGGCGGGAGAAACTGCGGTAGATGAATCAATGCTCACGGGAGAACCGGTCCCCGTAGGAAAAAAACCGGGAGATGCAGTGGCAGCGGGAACCATGAACCAGTCGGGAGTAATTGCCATGCGGGCCCCCCGTACTGGCCAGGATACTACTGTGGCTCAGATTATCGCCCTGGTAGAAGAGGCGCAAACAAGAAAGGCCCCCGTGCAGCAGTTGGCAGATAGGGTAGCTGGATACTTTGCCTATGGGGTGATGGCATTGGCAGCACTGACTTTCGGGTTCTGGTATTTTGTGGGAACTCAGATCTGGCCTCATGTCTTGATGCCAACAATGGGACATCACCAGCTGATTCATCAAACTCCCCTGTTGTTGAGCTTAAAGCTGGCGATCGCGGTTTTGGTGGTGGCCTGTCCCTGTGCTTTAGGACTGGCCACTCCGACGGCGATCCTGGTGGGTACTGGCCTGGGGGCCCAACGGGGCATTTTAATCAAGGGCGGTGATGTGCTGGAACTTGTCCATCAGCTGGATCTGGTGGCGTTCGATAAAACTGGCACCCTCACTACTGGAAAGCCTACTGTCACAGATTATCTACCCATTGGTACAGGCTACGATCGACAATCTCTGTTAAAAATAGCAGCTGCGGTAGAAACTGGCAGCAATCATCCTTTGGCTCAGGCCATCACCCAAGCGGCGATCGCCCAAAACTTGCCCATTCCCAAGGCCCAGAACTTTCAGACAGCCCCCGGACTGGGAGTATCCGCCCAAGTGAATGGTCAATTGGTGCTTCTAGGAACTAGAGAATGGTTGATCAAATATGAGATTGATGTTAAGAATCTAGAAGAAATTGTCCACAGCTGGGCCGAGTTAGGTAAAATGGTAGTATATCTAGCGGTAGAAGGCAAGGTAGCGGGATTGATAGCGGTAAGAGACGAACCAAGGCCAGATGCCAAAAGGACAGTAGCCCAGTTGCGGCAGATGGGATTAAAGGTGAAAATGCTCACAGGAGACAGGGAAAAACAGCACTCGCGATCGCCAGATCCATCGGAATAACATCGGACGAGGTAATAGCAGAAGTGCGGCCAGAAGAGAAGGCAGAGGCGATCGCCCGCTGGCAAGCAGAAGGGTTGCGGGTAGCAATGGTTGCCGACGGCATCAATGACGCCCCCCGCATTGGCCAAAGCTGATGTGGGCATTGCCTTGCACAGCGGCTCGGATGTGGCCCAGGAAACAGCGGAGAAGATCCTGATGCGCAATTGCCTCTGGGATGTGGTAGAAGCAATCCGCCTCGGACGTGCCACCTATAGCAAAATTCGCCAAAATCTATTTTGGGCCTTGGCCTACAACAGCTTAGGTATCCCCGTAGCTGCTGGCCTGTTACTGCCTGGGTTGGGCATCGGACTCATGCAGGCTGCGGCGGGTGCGATGATGGCTTTCAGTTCCGTCAGCGTGGTGACCAACTCCCTGCTGTTGCGTCGATGTCCCTGGGGTAGTGCTTAAGGCGCGTCCCCTCTGGGGGACATCGAAGTGGCCGCAATGGGCTGGCTGACAGATCTTGATAGGAATGCTAAAATAGCAGTATGGGGAAAAACAGCCACTTTCGCGTTCGTGAGAGAGGATGTCGCCACTTTTGTTGACCTAGAACAATTCCTGAAACATCCTGACAATGGCTTCATCAACACAGCAAACTCATAAACTGATTATTGAAGACGACAAAGGGAAGCGGGAATTTACGCTCTCATCCCCTGTATACTCAATTGGCAGAGATGCCCAATGTGATATTCGCTTGGTTTCTCAGTTTGTCTCCCGCCGACATGCTACCTTGGTACGGCTTCCTCATGAAGATGAAAGCTATTACTACCGGATAGTGGATGGCAATTTGAAAGGGAAAAGCAGTGCTAATGGCATCTTGATTAACAGTCGGAAACTGGTAACTCATGACCTGCAAAATTCCGATGAGATCGTATTTGGACCGCAGGTGCGTGCCATCTATTACTTACTGGAGAAAGAATCAGTTGCTAGCAGCCCAGCGGATGAGTTCGATATCACTCAGATCGGTCCCAGCATGATGTCTGATGATAAACAGGCTGATTGCTAACATACCATTAGCACTGCTCAAAATTCTCTCATTCAAAATTAAAAATGTACAACTAACAACTGATAACTGACAATTGACAACTGACATGCACCCAAATCTATCCCGCCGCAGTTTCAATCAGCTGCAAATGGTTGTCCTCGGCGATCGCCCTAGTCAGGCGATCGAACATTTGCCGACAGTGGTTGTCCAGTTTCAGGGCCAGTTCGTCGTTTTTCATGACTAAATTAAATTTCAGTTCCGTTTCGGTAGCAGTGGTGCTGTCAATCAGAAATTCTACTTCCACTAGCTTGGTAAAGGAGACTTGACCAGGGAACTCACGACCCCTGATATAGTCGGCTTTGTTGTAGACAACCTCGAAGTTACAGGACTCCAGAATCTTACTCAAAGACTGCTGGAGATGATCGGCGGGAAGCGCAACAGTGAAAGAACAAGTGTACCGAGCCATATAAAATTCAAAGACCTCGACAGTGCGACTCTTTTATGATAACTATGATAACTATGGCCGCACCAAGACTCAACCGGAGAAATTACCATATAATTATAAATGCAGGGAAAACTGATCGTCTTTGAGGGAACCGAAGGTAGTGGTAAGACAACTCAGATCCAGCTGCTGTACCAGTGGTTGCGCTGCCGGACCGATCGCGTTGCGGTCACCAGAGAACCTGGAGGTACGCCCTTAGGAGAGAAACTGCGCCAGATTTTGCTCGCCTTCCAGAAGGGGACGCTTTCGGTGTCCCCCGGGAGCGCCTTAAGCACGTTCCCAGGCAGAGCCGTGGGAACGAGGGGGGGGACACCGAATTCGCACTACCCCCATCGCCAAGACATCGACTCCGATCTAGGAAGGATGACAGAACTGTTGTTATATGCAGCGGACCGATCTCAACATGTTGAAGAATTCATCAAACCTCAGTTGGCGAAGGGGACGATCGTTTTGTGCGATCGCTTCACTGATTCGACTCTAGCCTATCAGGGTTATGGTCGCGGTCTGAATCTGAGTAAAATCGAGCAACTCAATCAAATGGCTAGCTTTGGTCTGCACAGCGATCTAACTTTGTGGTTAGATTTAGATGTGGAGGTGGGTCTTTTGAGGACGCGCCAACAGGGTTCTTCTGACCGGATGGAGCAAGCTGATTTGGAGTTTCACCGCCGAGTATATCGGGGATTTGCTCAATTGGCAAAAGAACAAGATCGCATTATCCGAGTTGATGCTAGCGGTTCCCAGTCCCTTATCCAAGCCCATATCCAAACCATTATAACAGAATACTTAACTAAATGGCAAATTATCTAAAATTAAAAATTAAAAATTAACAAGAACAATTAGCAATGAAAAATTATGTTTTTTGATCGAGCGATCGGGCAAGAACAGGCGGTAAAATATTTAAAGGAGGCGATCGCCCGTCAGCGCCTGGCTCCAGCTTATTTATTTGCGGGTCCCGATGGTGTAGGCAAGAGTATAGCAGTCAAGTGTTTTATCGAAGCCATGTTTTGCGATCGTGCTCCCAGTTCGGAGCATACCAAAATCCAGAAACTTGTACGAGATGGCAATCATCCTGATGTATTGTGGGTGGAACCAACCTATCAGCATCAGGGTCAACTATTGTCTGCTCAAGCTGCTGCTGCTGCGGGGTTAAAACGGAAAGCGCCTCCCCAGATTAGAATTGAGCAAGTGCGAGAAATTGCCAGTTTTATCAGCCGATCTCCTCTAAAAGCACCGCGACATGTAGTAGTAATAGAACAAGCTCCCAAAATGGCAGAAGCAGCTGCTAATAGTTTACTCAAAACATTGGAAGAACCAGGAAGTGCTACTATCATTTTGCTAGCCTCGTCTGACTTATTGCCGACAATTCGATCGCGATGTGCTAGGATTCCTTTTTATCGGCTCCCTAAAGCACAAATGAGTCAAATATTGCGACAATTGGGTTATGAAGAGATATTACAGCAAGACCAGATAATGGCAATGGCACAGGGGAGTCCTGGAGAGGCGATCGCCTGTTTTGCCCAACTCCAGGCTATACCAACAGAACTGCTATCCCGACTGCGCCATCTTCCGGTGTCTCGTGGGAGCGCTACATGCGCTGCGCGCCCAGCGCAGCGCCATCGCACTACCCACGAGACACCGCCCAATACTCTCCGGGATGCTTTAGAATTGGCAAAGGAAATTAACCAAAACCTTGATACAGAAGCTCAACTCTGGTTAGTTGATTATTTACAGCATAGCTACTGGCAACAGGACTGTCGGACAGTCCTGCAACAGCTTGAAACAGCTCGCAAATACCTGCTCAATTATGCTCAATCCCGACTTGTTTGGGAAGTGACTCTGCTGGCCATGTGTTAATTGAGAACGTTCGTAGTAAGGACTTTAGTCCTTACCCGGGCCTTCGTATTAAGGACATTCCCCTGTTAGGAGATCCCGATGTCTCTGCGATGTGGGTGTGGTCATGCAGAAGTTGCAGCGGCATCCGGCGACTGGGGTATCCCATGCTCGATCAACGGGTTTTGACCACGGGATGTGCTCTGCGCAGTGCGAATAGCGCGTCCCCTCTGGGGGACATCGAAGGAGATAAGATTTTCAGCTATATAGCAGTTCTCTTTCTCCCCCCCCCCACGCGAAAAATTGCAATGACAAATAGGCTATTGTGCTATACCACATCAATTTGAGAAATGCTATAATATGGTCAAGATGATATCAAAAGAGTCTCAAATTTTATGTCCTACAGTCAATTCACCCTAGAAAGCCTCAAGACAACTTTCGGAATAACCATTGTCGAAACTGCGGGCATTTTTGCCAATGTTCCAGAAGTTAAGTACAGTAATTACTTGACTGAAACGCTCCGGTATAATATACCTTTAGCCTTATCTATCGCTTCTGAGAAAGCCCGCTCTGAGATGATCGTTACGCCAATTTTAATAGAAATTAGAAAGCTGTTATCGGAAGCGGTTAGCTTATTCTCCGGTAATAATTTTGAAGTAGATACAGAAAAAGGTTTGAGTGGATTTTGTGATTTTTTAATTAGCATGTCTCCCGAACAACTATTCATTGAAGCTCCCGTAGTTACGATAGTGGAAGCTAAGAATGATAAAATTGAATCAGGATTAGCACAATGTATGGCAGAAATGATTGCTGCTCAATTGTTTAATCAGGGGAAAGAGAATAACATCAAGACAGTCTATGGAGTAGTCACAACTGGCAGTGTCTGGAAGTTTATGAAACTAGAAGAACAAGTAATTACCATTGACTTGCAGGAGTATTTTATCAATCAGGTGGGGAAAATAATCGGGATTATTAAAAGTGGTATCGAAGCAAATCGTTCGTAGTAAGGACTAAAGTTCTTACTACGGGATAATAAACTACGGCTCTTACCGAGGGCGAGCGTCAATTGTCCTGAAACCGCCCCATCCTAATAGCTGTTGTCAAAAATTAATAGGCGGTCGCTCGCTTTTTATCTACTTTATCTGTTACTATATTCTTGGGGTTTCGAGTAGGAAAGAAAGGAATGATATTATGGAAATGAAGCTTAATAAACGATACTGCCCAATGATAGATAAGCATTGACTAAGCAACCGTAATCTCGATATTTTGATTATCTATTATCGTTTCATCCAGACAGTATACAGTATATTTATGGAGAAAAAACGCGCGATCGATCGGTGGTGACAGGAGCGAAAATAGTCTTTTTTCAAGAATTCGCGATATTGCTCACAAGACCATAAGAATTTTTTCAGGTCAACCTGGCCAAGAGCTTTAACATGAAGGGTTGGACTTAATTCTATATCGCAGTTACAAAAATAGAGGAGCACGTCTAAATTGAAGCCGTGACGTTTAATAGCTAAATCGAGTTGAGATTTTTGAGCATTAATGTTCATGATGGTTCTTAACTCATTAAATATATGTTAATATACATCTTAACGCTATGTGTCTTTCTTAAGATAGATATTGCGAGATTGGATGACGTTTTGCAGTCTATTTCGCTAAGATCGGGAATCTATATAAACTTCCCGAATTGGACAGTGCCGTTCCCGAAGCAAATCAGCGGTTGGCAAATATAATTTCTGCTAACGCTCCTAATTCTACTGGAAATATAAGGATTACTACGGAATAATTGATTGTCAAGAATGGCGCATACATATTTAGTTCAGCTTTTAGCTCTGGTAGAGGTGGTAATATAACGGTAAATGCCTCGGAATTGATTCTCGAGAATGGCGCAAGTATATTTAGTTCAACTTTTAGCTCCGATACAACACTGCTTCAACAAACAGTCGATTATTTTTGGCCGTTCGGACTACATGGCTGTCTCTCCTCGGTAGGAAATCCTTGATTTTTTCCCACTGGTCATCGAAGAAGTGCATATCTGCGCATTTTTCTCTCTGTTTCCCTCTCTTCGGTTCATCTATTCTATCCTTTCTTTCTCTAACTGATGA
>JACOMV010000212.1 GCA_014324065.1 Hormoscilla sp. SP12CHS1
TCCCATAGCTGAATTGGGTCTGCATTGAGTATAGCTCTAGTTTAGCACAAAAATGTTCTACTTGTTTACTGAACAAGCTATATTTGTGAAAATAACAAAATCACCCCTGAAACACTTCTGGAGCAAAAATCATCAATTCAGGATTATACAAATTATTTAGGCTTGCTATAATCTGTAATTAAACCAATCAATAGTCCGGATTTTTTTTGCTGTACGTAGCTGCAAGCCTTGCAGCGTCAGCCTTTACTCGATAGAGCCATACGGTCGTGATGCGAAAATCCCCGCAAAAACCCGGTTTATGGTCCGAGCACGAATATCAGTGACCAGTAACCACGTACCAGGCCGACGGGGCCCGGACAGGGGACAATTTTGGGATTGCTCGCGCCGGGGTGTACCCTAGATCGAGTCACTCTATTTACTGCGATTACCAAAATCACAACGCGATATGACAGTCTCCAGTCCTCCCCGCACCATACGCATCGGTTCCCGCAAAAGCCAGCTGGCTTTGATCCAAACTAACTGGGTGCAAGCACGCTTTGTCGAAAAGTTCCCCGATCGCACCTTTGAGGTCCACACCATGAGCACCCAGGGTGATAAGATTCTGGATGTGGCCCTCTCCAAGATTGGCGATAAGGGACTGTTCACCAAGGAACTGGAACTGGGAATGCTGCACGATCGAACGGATCTGGCGGTACATTCCCTCAAGGACTTGCCGACGAATTTGCCAGAGGGGTTAGTCTTGGGATGCGTCACGGAACGGGAAGACCCCGCTGATGCCCTGGTCGTCCATGCCCAGCATCAAGATAAACAACTGGATAATCTGCCCCCTGGAACTGTAATTGGCACATCTTCCCTGCGCCGACTGGCACAGTTGCGACATCATTATCCCCATCTGGAATTTAAAGATGTTCGGGGTAATCTCAATACTAGACTGGCCAAGCTAGATGCCGGGGAGTATGACGCCCTGGTACTGGCAGTGGCCGGTTTGCAGCGCCTGGGCATGGGCGATCGCATTCATCAAGCAATTCCTGCGGATATTTCCCTCCATGCCGTGGGACAGGGTGCTTTGGGCATTGAATGTCGCGCCGATGACACCGAAGTGCTAGATTTGCTCCAAGCAATCTCTCATACTCCTACCACCCAACGCTGCAAAGCCGAACGGGCCTTCCTGCGATCGCTGGAAGGGGGTTGCCAAGTCCCGATCGGGGTGAATACGACCCTAAATGGGGATCAACTCACCTTGACTGGTATGGTGGCCAGTCTTGACGGTCAGCGCTTAGTGAAAGATAGTATCACAGGCCCAGTCACTAATCCCGAACAGTTGGGACTGGATATGGCACAGCGCCTGCGCGAAATGGGCGCACAAGAGATTTTAGCTGAAATCTTAGCTGAAATCCAACGAAATTAACAGATGCACCCCATTGACCATTGATCATCATTGACAATAGATAGCTGATGAGAATTCTGTTTGTTGCTGCTGAAGCAGCCCCGATCGCCAAAGTAGGCGGTATGGGGGATGTAGTGGGTGCCTTACCCAAAGTGCTGAGAAAAATGGGGCATGATGTCCGCATCTTCATGCCTTACTATGGCTTTTTGCCCGACAAAATGGAAATCCCCAAAGACCCGGTATGGTCGGGGTTTGCCATGTTTGAAGACTTCGCGGTCTACGAGACGGTGTTACCGGGAACTGACGTACCATTATACCTGTTCAGGCATCTATCTTTCTCAGGTCGGAACATCTACTACGGGGAAGATGAAGATTGGCGGTTTACTCTGTTTGCTAATGGTGCAGCAGAGTTTGCCTGGAACTACTGGAAGCCGCAAATTATTCACAGCCATGACTGGCACGCGGGGATGCTTCCGGTCTGGATGCACCAATCTCCTGATATTAGCACGGTGTTCACGATTCACAATTTAGCATATCAAGGACCGTGGCGTTGGTATTTGGATCGGATTACCTGGTGTCCTTGGTACATGCAGGGTCATAATACAATGGCCGCAGCAGTGCAGTTTGCCGATCGGATAACGACGGTGTCTCCGACCTACGCCCAGCAAATTAAAACTGCAGAATATGGGGAAAAGCTGGAGGGTTTGCTATCTTTTATTAGCGGCAAAACAGTGGGGATCCTCAATGGTATTGATACGGAAAGCTATGACCCGGCCACCGACAAGTATATTCGGGAGAAATTTACTGCTGATCCGATTGAAAAACGTGCTGCTAATAAGATTTACCTCCAAGAAGAAGTCGGTATGGAGGTAAACAAGGGCACCTTTTTGATGGGTATGGTGAGCCGGTTGGTGGAACAAAAGGGCATAGACTTGACCATACAAATCCTCGATCGGTTTATGGCCTACACTGATGCTCAGTTCGTGCTGCTGGGAACGGGCGATCGCTATTATGAAACCCAAATGTGGGAGATGGCATCCCGTTATCGGGGGCGGATGTCGGTGCAACTGCTTTATAATGATGCCCTGGCCCGCCGCATTTATGCAGGTTGCGATGCTTTCTTGATGCCTTCGCGCTTTGAACCCTGCGGGATCAGCCAAATGCTAGCCATGCGCTACGGTTGCGTTCCCATTGTACGACGCACGGGGGGCTTAGTCGATACGGTCTACCACAATATCCCGGATCTAGAAATCGGTACGGGTTATTGCTTCGATCGCTACGAACCCTTGGACCTATTTACCTGTATGGTAAGGGCTAGCGAAGCGTTCCGGTTTAAGGCGGAATGGCAGAAACTACAGCAGCGGGGGATGCGGCAGAACTTCAGTTGGGATCTTTCCGCGAAAGAGTACATTAAAATGTACCGAGAAATTATCGGTCTGCCGCCGGAAGAGGAAGAAACTCAACCAGAGTTAACTGCTACTACATCCTAAGAGATTGAGGTTGGTGTTGGGTAACCCAACCTAGAGACTTATAGATTGTCGGGTGGGCTGCGGCCCACCTTACAGTTGCATATAAATGTAAAATGGGGAAAACGGCTATGATTCAATCCCTGCAAAGAACCATAACTTTTGATAAATTTCTGGAAGAATATCCAGAAGATGGGAGATGCTACGAACTTATTGATGGAGAGATTGTCGAAATGCGACCGAAGGGCGACCATGAGTACATATCGAGTCTGATTACTCGCAAGCTGGATCGGGAAATAGAACGCTTGCAGCCTTCTTTTTTTATTCCCAAAACCTGCTGCATTAAGCCAGAAAGTGATATTGATGGGTATGTGCCAGATGCAATTGTGCTCGATCTACGGCAACTTCAGTCGGAACCGCTGTGGAAAAAAGCTTCGACCATTACTAGGGGAAGTTCTGCTTGTTTAGTAGTGGAGGTGGTTATCACTAATTGGCAGGATGATTATGCTAAGAAGTTAGAAGATTATGAGAGATTACTGATTCCAGAATATTGGATTGTGGATTATTTAACATTGGGCGGTCGGCGATATATTGGATATCCCAAGCAACCGACGGTTAGCATTTACTCTCTGGTGGGGGCATCGTATCAATTGCAACAATTTAGAGAAAAGGAAGAAATCAGGTCGGCAATATTTCCAGAATTAAACTTGCCGGCGGAGGTGCTTTTAACGGTGCCTTATTAATAATTTACTGTCGGTTGGGTCTCGGCACGAAACCCAACCCCAACCTCTAGCCGATCGCAATACAACAGCATAGCAGAAGTTGGTACTCGGCCTCCCCGCCCGAACCCGTTCCCAGGCAGAGCCGTGGGAACGATGGGTCCGGCTACATGAACAAAGCCCACGCTCCAGGCCCCTTCCGCTGCGCAGGGGCTATATATGTATCATCGATGTACCCGGCTATCAACTACTTATGACCAGACCCGAAGCGTCCTGGACTTTACCTGACTAAAGCAGGAAACAAGAGACAGATTCGCGATCTTGTGCTAGAATTAAAACATGTAAATGCGATCGCATTGGGTAGCGGCAGAAACAATGACTATCACGGCAACTTCAGGAACAAGAACCAAAAAACTCTATAACCAGGACTTTTATCTGTGGATAAAGACCACAGCTAAGTTACTACGGGAGGGAAAGTTAGAGTCAGTAGATATTGAAAACTTAATCGAAGAAATAGAGGCGATGGGCAAGAAAGAAAAGCGCAGTCTCAGAAGCAATATGATTGTGCTGTTGATGCATCTAATCAAGTACAGATATCAACCCGAACGACGCTCTAACAGTTGGCTTTCTACAATATTCGAGCATCGAGATAGGATAGAAGTAGAACTCGAAGAGAGTCCAAGTCTTCAGCCTTATTTAGAGGAAATATGGTCAGAATGTTACTCAAAAGCAAGGAAAAAGGCTTCTCTAGAAACGGGACTGCCCCTGAGTACCTTTCCCGAGTCATGTCCCTTTAGTCAAGCGGAAGTCCTAGATCCTGAATATTTGCCCTAATCAAAGTAAAGGAGATAATCAAGTAAGAAAGCCGAAGATGAACAAACCATGAATAAAGAAGAGATTAAGCAGCGAGTTGAGCAATTACGGCAACAACTGCAACAAGCTGGTTACGCCTATTACGTTCTGGATAATCCGATTATGGAGGATGCCGTTTACGATCGCCTGTATCGAGAATTACAAGAACTGGAAAGGCAGTATCCAGAATTGGTAACGGCGGACAGTCCGACCCAGCGGGTGGGAGATAAACCTGCCTCCCAGTTTACCTCAGTACGGCACAATATTCCTCTGTACAGTCTGGAGAATGCTTTCAATATTCAGGAGTTGGCTAAATGGCAAGAACGCTGGCAGCGACATGCACCGGGAACGGAATCTTTTGCCTATGTTTGCGAACTGAAAATCGATGGTTCGGCCTTGGCGCTGACCTATGAAAATGGGATATTGGTCAGGGGTGCAACCCGGGGTGATGGCATCCAAGGTGAAGAAATTACCCAAAATGTGCGGACAATTCGCTCAATTCCTTTGCGCCTGAATGTAGATAAACCACCACCTGTAGTCGAGGTGCGCGGGGAGGCGTTTTTAAGTTTGGAAATCTTTGAGCAAATTAATGCCGATCGATCGCTTGTTGGGGAGCAATTATTTGCGAATCCTCGGAATGCGGCGGCGGGGACGTTGCGACAATTAGACTCGCACATTGTGGCCAAACGGCGACTGGATTTCTTTGCCTATACCTTGCAGATACCCGATAATATGTTAAGGTTAAAGACCCATTGGTCCGCCCTGGAATTGCTGCAAGAGTTTGGTTTTCGGGTGAACCCTCATCGTCAACTCTGTGATGGCTTGCAGTCGGTGCAGGAGTATTATCAATATTGGGATAGTCGGCGGCAAAGTTTGCCCTATCTGACAGATGGGGTGGTGGTGAAGCTGAATGATTTGGCTTTACAAGCACAGTTGGGTTTTACTCAGAAGTTCCCCCGCTGGGCGATCGCTCTGAAGTACCCGGCAGAAGAAGCGCCAACTGTGGTAGAATCAATTACAGTGCAAGTGGGGAGAACGGGGGCCCTGACGCCAGTAGCAGAGTTAAAACCGGTACAGTTAGCGGGGACGACGGTGTCCCGGGCCAGCTTGCATAATAGCGATCGCATTTCGGAATTAAACCTGTACGTTGGGGATACAGTAATAGTGCGCAAGGCGGGAGAAATCATCCCGGAAATAGTGCGGGTATTGCCAGAATTACGTCCGGAAAAGGCAAAAGCTTTCGTGATGCCTCATGCTTGTCCGGAATGCGATCGACCGGTAGTCAAACTGGCCTCAGAGGCCGTAACCCGTTGCATTAATCCCGAGTGTCCCGCTATTATCAAAGGAAGTCTAATCCATTGGGCAAGTCGCAGCGCCCTGGATATTATTGGTATGGGAGAAAAGTTGGTGCAGCAGATGGTCGATCGCGGGTTAGTTAAGTCTGTTCCCGATCTCTACGATCTAACTGTAGAACAACTGAGTTCTTTGGAACGAATGGGTAAGAAGTCGGCGGAGAAATTGGTGAGGGCGATCGAGGAATCGAAAAGCCAACCCTGGTCGCGAGTATTATATGGTTTAGGGATACCCCATGTGGGCAGCGTGAATGCTAAAGTATTAGCAGAAGAATTTCCCAATGTCAAGGAGTTAGCAGCAGCATCAGCAGCGAAGATTGAAGGTATCTATGGCATTGGTCCAGAAATTGCCTACTCTGTCTCCGAGTGGTTTCAGATACCAGGAAATCAGAAGGCGATCGCCCGTTTAGGGGAAGCAGGATTACAATTAGAGGGAGACGCATCTGCCGAGGTGAAAAAAACGGGAAATTTAGCAGGAAAAACATTTGTGATTACGCGAACTTTGCCAAGCATGAAGAGAAATGAGGCGAAGGCATTGATTGAAAAAGCTGGCGGAAAAGTGACGACTTCAGTGAGTAGCAAAACGGACTATTTAGTAGTAGGAGAAAAGCGTGGTTCTAAGCTAGAGAAAGGGGAAGCATTAGGAATTGCGCAACTGTCGGAAGCGCAGCTACTGGAGTTACTAGAAGCGGAAGCAGGTTAGTAGTAAAGACTTTAGTCTTTGCGGGGGCCCGTTCGTAGTAAAGACTAAAGTCTTTATCTCCCCAGGTTCGTAGTAAAGACTTTAGTCTTTATCTCCCCAGGTTCGTAGTAAAGACTTTAGTCTTTGCCTTTCAAACTCGCGGATGAGGACTGAAGTCCTCACTACGAACCTCTGATGAGGACTGAAGTCCTCACTACGAACCTCTGATGAGGACTGAAGTCCTCACTACGAACCTCTGATATTATTTATGGTAAACCAAAGTGAACCGATTAGCTGCCGGTTGAGGGGAGCATCTTCTGGAAGCTTGACGGAATTCGGGTTGCCAACTACAAATAGCTGTAGTAAAATCGTGATGATGAAGGCTAAGGTGAATTTTTCGCACATTGCGGACACTCCTATGTATCTGTGCTATTTCCAAGATCGGGTTGGTATGGTATTGCACCTTGCCTCCTAGACTCACAGATGCCATAATTGTGCCCGCAACCGCTAAGATCGATTCGGGGGTGCGAAAGGGACCACCGATCCGGGGGGGCCGGCGATCGCACGCTCTACTCTCAGGGCCTCCCGGGCCGATGTCGTTCCAGAAGGGATTCGATCAGACTGGAGGATGTCCAGAATGTAGTTTGTCTTAAACGATCGATAGCAGTGGGGAAATCAATCAATCCCCTCGTCGCCGCCTGATCTAAAATTCCCAGGACTCCAGTCACGAGCAACCCACGTTCTGCTGCTACCCGTCTTGCTGCCCGATCGTCCAATAAAATCAACTCGGCCTCTAATTGTTGCGCTAGCGCGATCGCCTCATGTTCACCTAGATCCAATTCCTGTAGCACTTCATCTAGTTCAGTAGTGACTGATTGAATCTCCAGCCATGCAGGTGGTTGTGCTATCCAGCTTTGGAGTATAGCTAGCGACTCGGATGCCCCTAGTTCATCACCCACGGCTTGAGGAATGGTAATCTGACCAAATAACTGCGGCAAGAGATTGATTTGGTCAATCAGCAACAAATAACATACAGCTTGTTCAGGAAACAAGTAGAACATTTTTGTGCTAAACTAGAGCTATACTCAATGCAGACCCAATTCAGCT
>JACOMV010000213.1 GCA_014324065.1 Hormoscilla sp. SP12CHS1
ATAGCTCATAGCATTTACATCTCCAAATTTAAGTTCTCAAATCTTATTATAGCATAAATTTCTATTTTCAAGAGGTCTTCTGTATTGAGTCCGATCCGTTTGGAGGTGACCCTTGAAAGGAACTCCCGATCGTAGTATTCTGTGTGATAGTACAGCTATAATGGGAAAGTATGGCAAAATTACTTACTCAAACTCTAATCACTATTTTCGACTTGCAGCGACGGCTGATAGAACTCATCAATGAGGCAAAAGCAGCCGAGTTAAACCTGTTTGAGCGGTTTGGCGAGACAGAGGAAACTCTTGAGGAACTAGAACAACTGCAAAATAGTACAGAACGACTCAGAAATCCTTACTCTCGTCTGTACTCGCTGGCGCTGACAATTGCTGAGGCTCAACCGACAGCTCCAGCTGCTATGCTAAACTTACTGGCTGAAACTCTGGAACAAGGACCAGCGATAGCCGATGCTGTAGAAGCTAGTATTCTAGAAATTAAAAGGACTTGGAATCTGCCATGAACAACAAACAGAGAATTCCTGATGCCCAGACGAGAGCCAAAAATGTCGCTCGAATGCGCGAAGCTATTCGACAAATTGATGCTTTTACTTATCAACTAGATGAGTTACTCGCGATGGTGGAAGAACATAATCGTCGCAGTCCTCTGACAGCTTACCGCTTGGGTAAGCTGAAGGGACCAGCAACTCAGAACAATACCCAGGAATGATACGTGCGATCGCCATCCTCACTCTCACCCGTTTCCTGGGAGCACTATTCGTACTACCCAGGAGACATCGAGGGAGCATCTAAATGCAATAATTAAGAAACCAGGTTTTGACAAAAAACCTGGTCTTGGCTTCTGGGCTACTAGCGTGAGAGTGATAAAATAGTAAGAGATAGTAGAAATGGAGTAGTGATCGTGAACAAATCTCCAGAAGAGTACATCCAGTCAATGCGAACAGCATTGGGACAAGGCGACCTGAAAACAGCGGTACAAATATACCCCGACGCTGTTGATATCCAGCAATGTGCTTACGTACTCGCCCCAACCAAGGTGACTAGCAGTCCCAGCACCCCAGAACAACGCAAAATGATTAGAGCTAATCTGGAGTGGAAGAAACAGAACCGTGAGAAATATCGTTCTAGATGGGTGGCAGTGCGCTCGGGAGAATTATTGGCGGATGCCAGTTCCTTCGATGAGTTAGTCGAGCAGTTAGATGATATAAAGGATGTGTTGCTGACAGTAATTTATTAATGCTGCTGCAATTGACAAATGACTTCCCTGAGACTGTGATAAGATAGTAAGAGTAGTAGATGGGTCGTAGTGATAATGAACAAATCCCCAGAAGATTACATTCAGTCGATGCGAACGGCCTTGGGACGGGGCGACCTGAAAACAGCACAAGAACTGGCGGCGTCGGCGGTAAAAATTTACCCCGATCGCTCGGATATCCAGCAATGCGCTTACGTCCTCGCCCCAACCAAGGTGACTAGCAGTCCCAGCACCCCAGAACAACGTCAAATGATTAAAGCTAATCGCGAGTGGCTCCAGAAAAACAGGGAGAAATATCGGCATCGATGGGTGGCAGTGCGATCGGGAGAATTATTGGCGGATGCCAGTTCCCTGGACGAGTTAGCCGACCAGTTAGAGGATACAAAGGGTGTATTATTAACGGTGCTTCATTAATGCTACTACAATTTCCAAACGGAGAAGGAGAACCTTTTGCCACTGGGGCGATTGGTTATCAATATCGTCCCGTAACTGAGAATGAAACAACAAATAGACTCTTACTGCAAGTAGATGTAGAAAATGTGCTTGCAGAAGCTGTGCTGGATACTGGAGCACCATATTCGATCATAGTGCCCAGAATTGCTAGAATGGCTGGTTTGAATCAGGTCAAACCTCTAGAAAGAATCACGATGCTAGTGAGAGGAATGCGACTAGAGGGGAAAACGATTCGTCTGGGCATGACTTTACGCGCGGAAGTGGGTGAAAATCTGACTGTGGATGTAGAAGAGTATTGGGGAGAGTTCCCCTCTTTTATCGGTCAGAATGGCTTTCTCGATCGCATTCGCTATGCAGTCGATTCATCTACCGATATGTTCTACTTCGGGGAACTTCCCTAGGTGGGCGATCGCTACCCGAGAAATTCCCGCATGTACTGGTTAACCAACAAGGGTTGCTCTTGCTGCACCCAATGGCTACAATTAGGGATATATCTAATCTGCAAATTGCGCACGTATTCTTCAGTTCCGTAAGTCAGTTCATGACCGAAAAAAATATCTTTCTCCCCCCAAATCATCAGCGTAGGAATATCCAGCATCCCCCAATTTCGTTGCCGCAATATTATGTTAATATTACGGTAATAATTCAGCATTGCCGTCAAGGCACCTGATTTAGCAGCCGCCTGCTTAAAGGCTTCGATATCCGCCTGGGTGAACGCACTTTTATCGATCGCACTAGACGTCATCACATCGACCATGGCTTGATAATCAGACCTTTGCAAGCGCAATTCGGGAATCAGAGGCAACTGGAAAAGAAAATATACCAACTGCGTAACAACTGTTGCCGCCTGCGCAAACCGGCAGAAAACTTAGCGGGGTGAGGCATATTCATCACAATCAACCTTGACAGCATTTCCGGGTAAGCATAAGCAAAATGCCAGGCGCTCGCCCCGCCCCAGTCATGTCCGACCAAAACCGAGTTCTGGTATCCCAATCCCCTAATTACCCCGGCTACATCTTTACTCAATTCTGCTATCTTATAAGCAGACTTATTGGGTGGCTTATCGCTATCATTGTAGCCCCGCAAATCCAGAGCCACCACCTGATAATCGCGAGCAAATTCCCGGATTTGATGACGCCAGGATTACCAAAACTCAGGAAACCCGTGCAGCATCAACATCAGAGGTCCCGAACCAGAAGTAACATAATGCAACTTCACCCCATTGCTGAGGATATATTCATGTTTCCATTCCGATGCTTGCGACATATCTATAACTCCTTATCCTATCCCCACCGCCTCAGAAATAGAAGTTAACCCCCGGGTCTCTAACTTTTGCAGCAACCCCGCCAAAATTCGCCGCACCATCAGCGGACCTTCATAGACAAAACCAGTGTATACTTGCACCAGACTCGCACCAGCAGTAATCTTTTCCCAAGCATCCTCTGCCGTGAAAATACCACCCACCCCAATAATCGGCAAATTCCCTTGAGTTTCCTGCCAGATAAACCGTATCACCTCAGTCGATCGCGCGCGTAAAGGTGCGCCGCTGATCCCTCCGGCCTCAGAAGCGATCGCTTTTCCCGTTCTCCGCAGCACCTGAGTTTTCAGTCCATCTCTGTCAATAGTAGTATTAGTAGCGATAATCCCCGCCAGTCCATAGGTACTGGCCAAAGCAACCACCTCGGCGATCGCCCCCCAGTCCAAGTCCGGGGAAATCTTCACCAAAATCGGCTTGTGGTTTTTGTTTTCCTGCTGTATAGCCTCTAGAATCAGACTAAGTTGGGTGGCATCTTGGAGCGTCCGCAGACCGGGAGTATTGGGAGAGGAGACATTAACGACAAAATAGTCTCCCCATGGCTCTAGCTGGCGAAAACTTCCTAGATAGTCCGTCGCAGCCGACTCCAACGGTGTTACCTTAGACTTACCAAGATTAATTCCAATGGGAATCGTGGGGTGCATCTGGTGCTGCGCAAACCTAGCTGCCATCGCCGCTGCCCCGTTGTTATTGAATCCCATGCGATTCAGGGCAGCGCGGTCGGCATCTAAGGAAAACAACCGGGGACGGGGGTTACCCGGTTGGGCATGCAGAGTCACAGTGCCAATTTCAGCAAAACCAAAGCCCAGTGCATCCCAAATCCCCACAGCAACGCCATCTTTATCGAAGCCTGCTGCTAGACCCACGGGGTTGCTAAAGGATAACCCCCACAGGGTTTGTTCTAAGCGCGGATCCTGCAATGCCAGGAATTGCTGTAATTGGGCCTCGATCGGCGGCCCCCCCCTTACAGCAAGGGGGGTGAGGGGGGATCTCTGAGGGTCTTTACTGAGGCGCGCGAGCCAACTCAAACAGCCCAGTGTTTGTCGGTGCATCCATTCTGGATCTATTTTTAGTCGAGAAAGTAAAATTGTCCGGATTGCTTGATAAATCCCCATAAATAGAGTAATGGATTACTTGTTTAACGGTTCCCGTTCGCGTAGCGCGCTATAGCCATTTAATATCATTAGACATTTTTCATAGCAATGCAAAGGCTGCACAAACCCAAAAACAACTGGTTAGCTTAGGTCGGACATTACAAACTCTGAGGGAAGTCGCTTGTTCCTCCCCATCAACAATGGCTAATTGTTAGTTGTCAGTTGTCAGTTGTTAGTGCTCCATTCTCAATTATCCATTTTCCATACATACTTGATAACCAGTCTCATTAATCTCAGCGGGTAATAAAGTATCCCTAACCATTTGGGTAGGGATATTATTGCCTATTCTAAAGGCGTTGGCGTGATTATCGCATCATACCAGTACCAGAGTTTGTCCCGCACAGATGACATAATTTTTAGATAGATATTCGCCACCGGTAATCCCCTAATAAGCTAGTTTCCGATCGGAAAAGTCCCGATCGCACCTGCCTGGAAAGTGCTATAATTTCTGGAGATGATTCTATTTGCTGGGATATTTGTGAGGGTAGCATTGCACCTAAAAGATCCCGTGCCAGGGCGAGACCCAGAAACAGCATCCGCCTAGTTCCTAGTTTACCTGTCCGGGATAATATTAACTCCCAGTCCATGTCTGGATGACTGCTTAATAGTTCCGCTAGATCGCAAATCCAATTTAGATAGGAACAGTTATGTTTGGCACTGTGGGCGCAAAGATATAATAGCAGGTTTTCTTTCGACAGGGTATCTACTTTATTCTTTCCTAATAATACCCGATCACAGTTTTCCCAGATCGAATTTTATTCTGGGGAAAAGGAGAAGTATTTGGGCATAATTGACCAGTGTAAATCGACACAAATCTCCTTTTCTGGATGCCAAAAACTATGTTCCGATCGCACCTTGACATATAGCTGTTCCTGTGCTTCTGTAAAATTAAACTGAGGCTGATAGCCTTGTTCTCTGAGTAACTGACTTGCTTTTGCCACTTCTTTTGAGGGAACCAGAATATCCAAGTCTACAAACTGGCGTGCGGCTATATTATTGTAGGCAAGTTGAGCGAGAACGGGTCCTTTGAAAGCTAGCATGGGAATTGCTTGGGATTTCAGGAGATTCTGAATCTTGATTAATTCTCCTGTTAATGCCATATTGATATAGGCATTTTTGTTGAATGCTCGTTCTAGGCCCGGGCACTGCTTTAACCCCTTGTAGTTGACCATATCAGGGGTACGATACCATGTGGCTACAAAATATTGCCAGTCGATATTTTGCTGTACAAGCTGCTGAATTTTTGAGCCAAGTTCCCGGTTCGTCTGAGTGCGCGCACAGCAGAGTAACAGTTCAATCTCGGGACGCGAGAGTGCTGTTAAGGATTGGATATTGGATGTAGATTCTAGTTGAGTAGACACCTTGGTAAAATTTTTCTGAATAGTCCTGACTGCGAACTGGATAGAGAAGATCAATGCATGATTTGCTCGACAAGCAAGTCATATCATATCCTGATTATGCAACGCCAGGTGCCAGGTGGGGCAGTTGTCCGCAAACAAGTCATATCATACTAGGACATCGCTCAAGTATTGTCAGAAACCGGGCCCTACGTGAGCTGCTCAACGTTATATCAGTATTTTCTCCAAAATCAACCCGGTATCCCCCCTTCGCAATGACATCTTGGCTGGTAGAATAAACGCAGTTCATGACCTTTCGCAGTATACACCTTAACAGTGGTGACCATGTTAAGCAATTCAAAATTCAAAATTCAGCAATTCTATATTGGGAAAGTACCTGAGAACAAGGAGTTCGGCGGATCTGCCTATGCAATTTAATGCACGACAGCTTAACCCTAACATAATTTAAGCGTTTATACTCATCCGCAAACGGCACCCCCGATGTCATTTGCTTTTTATCAGTCATTGTTTTGTCAAAATGGTATATAATAGTCACTGGGATAGTCAATCGGAACTATTTTGGGATCTACTCAAACTCACTTTTGAATTATGTCAGCAAAAGATATCTTTCACGATATGGCGCGAACGGCTTTAGAAAAAGATGGATGGACAATTACTAAAGATCCTCTGTTTTTTAAGCTGACTCAACAATTTAAGATTAACATCGATCTGGGGGCAGAAAAGTTTATTGCGGCTGAAAAAGCCACCAGACAGATAGCAGTGGAAATCAAAAGCTTTGTTGGTATATCTGCCGTTTCTGAATTTCATATGGCTATAGGTCAATTTCTTAATTATCGTGTAGCATTGGAACAGTTAGCATCAGAACGAGTGCTTTATATGGCTGTGCCTACAGATATTTATCAAGATTTTTTTACGGATTCGTTTGTGCAAGCTGTGCTGGAACGATATCAGATAAAAGTGTTGGTTTTTCACGTTCAGAAACAGGAGATAACATTATGGAAAGACTAGATTATCGCGACTTGGTTCAGAAAATTATCGATCGACATGCTCGCGAACAGTCTGAGGAAGATCTAGAAACGACTGAAATAGTTTTCGATCGAGAACGCGATCGCTATTTATTGTTGTATGTGGGATGGCGTGATGAAGAACGCATGCATGGATGTCCAATTCATATCGATATCAAGGATGGCAAGATTTGGATTCAGCGTGATTTTACGGAAGAAGGATTGGCTAATCAGTTGGTAGAATTAGGTGTCCCGAAAGCCGATATTGTTTTAGGATTTCGCGCGCCTTATGTTCGACAGTTTACAGGTTTTGCGGTAGCGTGAAGAGATAATAACTCGCGCCCCCAACCCCCGATCGCACCGTGGCACCAACATTTACATAATTTAACGCTCTTGCGATCGCGGATATAATGCTTGCTCTACAGGATAATATTCTGCTTGAGTCTCTCTCTAAGTGAGCATAGGTTCCCTATGTTATTCTGGTGGGCGGTGCCCACCCTACGCTGGTAACATTGACTGGACGGCGACAAAATATTGCCAGTCGATATTTTGCTGTACTTGCTGCTGGATTTTATCCGCAAGTTCCCGGTTCGTCCGAGTGCGCGTACAGCAGAGTAAAAATTCAATTTCAGGAGTATGTTCTGTAGTCAAAGGTTTAACCGGAGATAGAATCATTAGCGATAAGATTGGGCTTGGGTTTCAAATAAACGGGCATAGGTTCCCTGTAGTTCTATCAGTTCCTCGTGGCCGCCACTTTCTGCTATTCTACCATTTTCTAGCACGAAAATCCGGTCTGCTAGCTTGACTGTGGACAGGCGATGGGAAATGAGTATGGCCGTGCAGTTTGCCGTCAACTGGCGGAAATGTGCTAATACTTCCGCTTCCGCTTGCGGATCCAGGGCGCTGGTCGGCTCGTCTAATAATATAATCCGTGTGCGACTCGTTTAGGTACAAACTGACACCAGTGAAAGCCTAATTGGTTTCATTAGCCAATAAACTCGATAATC
>JACOMV010000214.1 GCA_014324065.1 Hormoscilla sp. SP12CHS1
TAATCAATACCATCTTTGGAGCGCTTTATTAACAGGAAATCTATCAAACCCAGATGCTACCGTTTGAGTAACATATGTGCGAATGTGAGGTGGAGCTTGAAATTCATATCTGACAAGGGCTTTATTTTTGGAGATGTCTGTTGTAGTCTAGTATCTGTCCGAACTTCCACAATTGTCGATCGCCTACTACAACCCCCCATTAAACGACTAATATCACCCCAACCGACTGCCAACAATTAACCTGGGGCTAACAGCAAGAAATTGATCGTTATGTGGAAATCAAGCAAATGGTAACAATACTGAATAGGGAAATGAATGAGTTGAAGTATAACATTGTCTCGCGACTAGAATATCACGATGGCAAGCTGGAAACAGCAGCAGCAAAAATATCTCTGCAACGACGAAAATATTGGCAGTATTCTCCCGTCGTAGAGGAACTCAAGCAGCAACTCGCAGAACTCAAGAAACGAGAGGAGAAAGACGGGAAGGCGATCTGCTCCCACGATAGCTTGTATCCAGTTGTACGGTTGTTATGATTGACGTAGAATCGCTCAACTGGAAGCAAATCTTTTAACCCACATTCCGCAGTCAGTGGAGCGAGGCTTTAGGTTTATGAAAGATCCGATGTTTTTTGACAGATATTGTTTTTATAAAATCTACCATCACAATTAACCATTCACAAAATCTCAAATGACAGTATTAGTAGTAGCTACCAGTAATCTGGGTAAAGTCAAAGAAATGCAGGCATATTTAGCTGATTTAGGCTACAAATTGCAGCTCAAACCAAAGGATTTGGAAATAGAAGAGACGGGCGATACCTTTATGGCCAATGCTTGCCTGAAAGCCTCTGGGGTGGCAAAGGTGACTGGCCAATGGGCGATCGCCGATGACTCGGGTTTAGCAGTAGAAGCCCTGAATGGAGCTCCTGGCATTTATTCTGCCCGTTATGGTAGCACCGATGACGATCGGATTAGCAGGTTACTCTCGGAACTGTCAGATGCTGCCAATCGTCGAGCCCAGTTTGTCTGCGCGATCGCGATCGCCCGTCCGGACGGTAAAATTGCCCTGCAATCTGAGGGCGTCTGTGATGGAGAAATTCTCCACCTTGGGCGTGGGACTAGCGGTTTCGGCTACGACCCAATTTTTTACCTGAAAGAGCAGCAGCTCACCTTTGCCGAAATGACCACTTCACAGAAGCAGCGCTACTCTCATCGCGGGAAAGCTTTGTCGGCGCTGCGGTCAAAGCTGCCGCTTTGAGATGCCTAAGTCAGGGTCCCATCTGGAATCCTTAGATTGCTTCGAGATTTTTTTCCCCAGTCCGAATCCGGATAACCTGCTCAACGGGACTAACGAATATCTTGCCGTCGCCAATCTCCCCCGTGCGGGCAGCGGAGATAATTTTATCTATCACCGTATCAACTTGGTCGTCGTTGACTACAATCTCCACCTTGAGTTTTTGCAGAAACTCAACGGTGTACTCCGAACCGCGATAGCGTTCGGTTTGACCCTTCTGACGCCCAAATCCGCGGACTTCAGAAACGGTCATCCCCACAATTCCGGCATTAACTAACGCGATTTTGATTTCGTCTAGCTTAAAGGGCCGGATGATCGCTTCTATCCTTTTCATTTTTTTAACTCCTCAACTCAACTTGTCCTGTAACTTTTTTTAGCATGGTGTTATTACCATCGCTAGTGCTGCATTTAAGCCTCACAAAGCTAATATTAGCCTTGAGCCGCTACAACATCGGCATCAAAAATGATAATGACACCATCCCTAACATCGAAGGCTACAGCCTGCAAAGCTCTCAACATTATGTTGAAAGCGCCAACCCAATCCTCGCAGCGGAGGGGGCCAGGAGCGTGCTTTATGACCGCAAGTCGGGCAAAAGTGAACTTTGAAGCCGCCAAGTTTCTTGTGGACGTGACCACATTTGGGGCAAGTTTTGCTAGTGTAAGCCTCGTTACAGCGTACTACTAACACTCCTTTCCGCTTTGCAGCCTGCTCCAAATGAGAAGCGAACCGCCCCATAGCCCAAGTGAGCATATTTCTAACAGACAACCGAAACATCTTACGGTTGGCTTTGACAACCATTTGCGAAGTCTGGTAAGTAGGTAGAAATATCAGCAGATAGCTATTGACAAGTAGACTAGCTGCCTTCCGATGCAGGTCATCCACCAGTGAGCGAATCTTGAATCTGAGCAGATCGATTGCCTTGTTCAATTTGTACCGCAGTCGTTTGTTTACTTTTCGACTAGCTTTGACTTTCCTGCCGATGAGTTTGTCTAGGTGCAGGCACAGCCTCGTCAGCCGCCCTTCGATGTGCGAGGGGCGCGCTACTCGCACTACCCCTCGCACATCGATATCTCCCTTACCAATCTCTAAAATATTCTCGCCATCGTAGCCAGTTATAAAAGTGCGGTTTCCAGGGTCAAGCGCTATTACCCGATCGGAGTCTGTCGTTACCTCCCGAATGTATTGGGGAAAGCAGGCAAACCACTGTCCCCGCTGATAAAGTAGTTCAGTCCCGTATACAGAGTTCATAGGTAGTTCATAGCCTTTAGCAACCACAAATTGGAAATTACCAATTTTTGAGGGGAACCACGTTCCATTTCTGTATGCGCTATTTTTGAACTGAATAGCTTGAGACTTATTTCTACAAGATATAAATCGCAGGGAACACTTGCCACCATTGGCTTTGCGAGATTGACAACTAGCATTTTCAGCCTCACAAACAGCTTCATTCTGGGTGTTACCTAAGCATTTTGTCCATTCATTAGCTGGTAGATTTTGTAACTGCTGTATGTACTGGTCTAAAGACTGACCGTCGCGATTGTTGTTGTAAAACTCTACACATTGATTGTAAACCCAGCGATACGCTGCCAGCCATTTTTTCCAAATAGCATGTAAACCCGGCTCGGGAAATAGCGGTATTTTTAGAACGCTGTTCGGCGGAATGTTCTGGCTACGTTTAAACCGATTCTTGCCGTAACTTCTGGATTTCTTCTTTTCTGTATTTTTTTTTACCGTACAGCCTATAACTGAAGCAGTCGATGATGGACAGCATATCTTGTATAAGCTCTCGTTCTGGGCCCAGTTGCTGCGAGTTGAGAACCACGAGTTAGACTGCATTGTCTTGGCATAACTACTCAACCTGTTCAAATTACAATCAGCAGAGTCTGGAGTGGTAGGCAACGACAACTCGCTGGATATCCTATCGGACAACTCGTCCCAAAATGGCTCATTTTTATCGCCATCTAAAGTTAAGCCGGACGACAATTTTTCAAATAAATCTTTTTTCTGAATATTGTCGGCACAACGGCGCAAATTGTCACTTAATATCGTCACCTTGGGGATAATTTGAGATCCGCGCGTAACAAACAGTTGTAGTTGGCAATTCGATTCCTGGTTTATTTGAGATCTTCTTTTTAATGAACTGCTGTTGCCTGCCCGTCCAGTACTCCGAGATATTGCCTTTTTACTCCCATCTTCGTTTGGATTGTGGATATACTTCCAGAAGGTTAGCTGCCTGTGCGGCTGCGCTCTAGTATTCATGTCATTAATTTGTGAACAGTTATCGCTCCTTTTTTGACTTGATATCATTAGTTGAATTAACTTTCTATTTTACACTATACCCGACCCAAAGCCCTGCCAGCACGAAAATGCGTAAATTATAGAAAACTTTAACTACAACTCCCCCGAATATGAGAGATATATAAGTTTCGGGGCACTTAGTCGCTGCTCACTGACATTTATTCTCGTTCGCGTAGCGAAGCGTGTGCGCGCAGCGCAATCCGTTACCAAAAATTCCAATTCTTTAGCGCCGTTCTAAGAGGGGGCGGACAATCAAAAAGCTTGCACCAAAGGCAAAGATGGCAATTAAAAAGATCGCGACAGCTAACCATATGCCACTCACCGCCCGAGAAGGCGGTTCCGGGCGACGATACCGACCCTCTTCCTGTTCGGCCAACAGAATTTTGTCCTTTGGTGCGGACGCTAGCGTTCCGGAAAAATCAGAGGGAACCGGTGGTGGCACCGGTTCCCTTTTGAGTGCTATTGGCCGGCTAGTAACTGGTTTAAAGGAGTTAGCTACCTGTTGCAGGTAGATAGCTGATTCGACAAGCTTTTGTATTTCCTGTCGCAACTGCCGATTTTGTCTGATTAACTGCTGATTTTCGGCTTTGAGTAACTCCACCGTTGTCTGGCTAGCTTGCATTTCTGTGGCTAACTCTCGGTAGACTGAAATCGGCACCGAAGGAGCGTAGCCAGCCGATAGGTTTGGCGTTATTTTACTAGGTGCGGTAGCCTTGGACATATGCTGCTTACATAGTAAGGGATTGTTTATGGGAACTCGAGAATTTTTCTAGCACAATTTTGGCAGTAGACGACCCATGGATCGCAATATTGAATTAAAGCATTTATTATGCCATCGCAACAGTGCCATGAATAGCCCGACCAGACCGATAGATTCAGATATTCAGGGCGATCACACCCTGGAGATGAAGTATGGCGAGCGCCAGATAGCCGCAGTCAAGTTGATTACCTTCGACAATCCTCGCATCGGACGCCGCTATGATATCCACATTGCCTTACCAGAGTTTACTTGTAAATGTCCGTTTTCTGGCTATCCTGACTTTGCCACGATTTATCTCACCTATGTGCCGGACGAGCTGGTAGTGGAGCTGAAGGCCCTGAAGCTCTATATTAACGGCTTTCGCGATCGCCACATCTCCCACGAAGAGGCAGTCAATCTGATCCTGGATGACTTTGTCGCGGCCTGCGACCCCCTAGAAGCCACCGTCAAGGCCGATTTTAACCCCCGGGGCAATGTCCATACGGTGATTGAGGTCCATCACAGTAAATCTACTGAGGAATAGCACTTTCTGGAGCCCTCGTTTCCCTGGCTCCCGCCTGGGAACGCAAGCTGGTCCAAAATGGACATCAGTTCGCCCTCGAAGGCGACTTGGGCGCGGTTGGTTCTGCCACCGACGTAAAAGCGATCGCCCTGTTGCAGGGCCCAAACCTGGGAGTGAGAGACATAACTCATCAGCACCCCCAGCATCAGCAGACCAAAGCCAGTATAAACGATCGGGATGCCCGGATCTGCTTTAATTTGCAAGCCAGTGCTGCCAATCACATCGATAATTTTCAGGGTAACGCCGTTGACTTCTAGGGACATGCCATTGCGGACCGTATTTAGCAGTTGACCGGTTTCATCATAAATTAAGAGGGTTCCTTGTAAGTCTGCTGTCAACAGGACGACGCCAGCAGTTAACTCTGGTTTAGTGGGAATCCAAGTACCCCAGAGACGACCAACGCCTGAAGTATCCAACCGGGCCATCGGTAGTTGCAAGATGGGGCTGTTGTTGACCTGGATTTTTACAGCTGCAATTCCCCAATCTGCTTGATACAGTGTAACTCCCCGATAACGCAGGGGCTTGTTAACGTGAATTGTCCTGTGTTCGACTTCCTCTCCCTGGGAGTCCAAGACTGACAGGTCCGAGTAAAATTGGTCGATCGCCCCTTCGGTAGTATAGTCAATCCAGAAGCGATTTACCCGCACTGACCAATCTTGGGGAATTTGCGATGGGGCCAAAGGACCGGCATCGACAATACGATCGATCTCAAAGGTTTCGCCACTAGGTATCATTTCCTGGGCCACAAAGCCTGTCATCTGGCCGACGATCGCCCCTGCTAGAATTATCAGCATACTAGCATGGACGATAATGGGACCAATCTTGCCGACGATGCCTTTGCGGGCATAGAGGGAATCTCCTTCTCGGAAGATCCGATAACGCTGCTGTTGCAATAATGCTTCTAGGTCATCAAGGCGTACTGGATCTAATGACTTACTCAGGGCTAATTTTTCAAACTGGCTGGGTTTGTTGTAATATTTCCACCGTCGCGCTACTTTTAATGCGGGAAATTGGCGGGTGAATGTGCAGGCCGTCAGACTGCTGCCAAACAGAATGAGAAGGGATAAAAACCACCAGGTCCGATAGACATGGTCTAGTCCCAGCAATAGGATTACTTTCCAAGTTAGGAAGCCAAATAGGGCCGGATTTTCTGGATAGTTTTGCTGGTAAAATCCTATGCTTTCTCCCTGTTCTATCACCGTCCCCGAAATGCTGAATATGGCGATCGCCAGCAACAGGAAGATCGCCAGTCGCAAGTCAGCCAGTCCTGGCAATAACTCTTGCTTCAACCACTTCCGGGGTATTTCCCACCATCTTTCATCTCTGGGCAAGTTTTCTGAAGTCATTTGCTAATTGTTCATTGAGAATTGTTCATCGATCTGTAGGGTGGGCATTGCCCACCTTATCGCTTTTTTCCTATATTGAGAATTGTTCATAGATCCGTAGAGTAAGCATTGCCCGCATTACTGTTCATCGATCCGTAGGGTGGGGCATTGCCGACCTTACCGCTTGTTTTTCCATGATAATTACCCATTTTTAAGTTGCTGGAATTAAGCGGAAGAGGAGGGAGAAAACGCCAAATCCTACCAATAATACCCCGCTAGCGGGTGTAATCCAACCGGACCAGCGCCGCAATTCTAACAGCTTTTTAATCGAGGCGGTGAATGTTCCCGCTAAAACTAAGGGCCCGACGTAGCCAGCGGCGTAGGATAGCAGCAATACCGTCCCCAGTATCGGGTTTTTGGTGGTGGATATCCAAGCTAACAAGGTGGCTAATACGGGGGTACTGCAAGGAGAGGCTACTAGACCAAAGGTTAAACCCAGGAGATAGGATCGGACCCCTGGGGGCAAGTCTTTGGAAATCCATTCGGTGCCCCCAAAGGAAGGTAGTTGCAGGGGTAAGGCTTCTAGTAGATGCAACCCCATGACGATCGCGATCAGGCTAACGACGATCGGTAAGCCAATGCCGATTTGTCCGTAGACTTTACCCAGGACTGCTGCTATCATGCCCAAGCTAGCCAGAGTTGTGGCTAATCCTAGGGCAAACCAGGTAGACGCTTGCGCAGCAAGGATACGACTTTTGGCTTCGTAGCCGCCGATGTAGCCGATGGCGATCGGCAGCATGGATAGCATACAGGGAGTGAGACTCGTGAGCAACCCGGCGGCGAATATGACGCCGATACTCAGCCAGCTGAGGTGTGTCAGTTGCTGGGAAACTAGGTTTTCTCCTAATTGTTGCAGTTGGTACAGCCCGATCGATAGTTTTTCTAGCATTTCTTGTCAGTTGTCAGTGGTCATTCGCGTCCGACGGGTGTCTCGCCTGTGCGGAGATTGTTCGTTCTCAATTCTCAATTCTCAAGAGTTCGCCCTATATAGTTCCTCAAGCCAAGCTGCTACGACTGGTGGTTTGGCTGTGAACCGGATGTAAAAACTGCCCGGTGCCGCAGGTCTTTCTAATACTTTAGCATAGGTGCGATTAGTTGTAGTCTAACGTAGTCAAATACGGAACGCTACGCCTGGAATCATTAGCCAGGTAACTGTGGTAATCATTCGGGTTCAATTCCCTCCCCCCAGGTACGGGGGGCGGAGTGACATCACCGTGGTGTGAAGCAAGGACTCAAATGTAGGCCACCTGGCAGCCTAAGCCAGGGACGCCGCTAGGAAAGATGCTCAGGGCGAGAACAAGCAAACCTATTTAAGCCTCGTGACAGTAAACCAGCGAAATAAGGCTGAATTCGCTGGCCCAAAAGGGAAATGGTAGTTAGTGTTAGTCGTCTATGTTGGCTAACATCGTATCCAAAGAACTCCCGGGGTATTGTAGGGGCCTAAAAGCATCGCGAAATGATACTACGGAACTAAATAACCTTCAATGAGCTGTCCCTGGGCGAGATGGGATGGGATGGGCCGAAAGGCCGATTAGGGACCAGTTAGATGATAAGCGCAAGCCATTGAGGGAGGGATATCCTAAGAAGCCAAGGCTTGAGGTAACGCTCAAGATACGCTGACGTCGGATGGATATGGTAAGAAGTCTTGGGAAAAAGTAACCCTCGATACGATACGAAACCCAAGGAGAAATCCTAAAGGTGATTATGAAGGGCTCGTTTCCAGAGATGCCCACCCTGTCGTGTCGGGACCGCGCACGACATAGGGTGGGCACTCTCGGAAACGGCTAAATTCCTAGCCAGGTAAAAATTTTCAAGCTCATGGAGTTTTGTTACCTGCTCCAGGAATTCTTCATCATACATTTGCGGTTGGGTTATCTGCTTAATTACATCCACCTTTCCTGCTGACACCTCTGATATCTGCGCGAGCAACTCTTGTTCTCGCATTAATACTGAAGGAATCAGCAGAATTGCTTCGATCGCCACCACACTGGTAAACACCCAGAACACCACTTTCCAGGACAAGCGCCCCGTACTCAGTTGCCACTTACCTTTTGTCTGAGCCGACATTCCTTTTTCCTCTCTACTGCGCTGTGTCCCCCGGTCGGGAGACACAGCCTGCACATTTTTCCCATTTTATAGCAGATCCCTTGTCAGTTGTCAATTTTTAATTGTCAATGGGGTATCCGCCGCACGGCTAGCAGGGTAATGTCGTCAAACTGATCGGCTGCCCCAGTATGTTCTAGCACAGCTTCTGAGATTTGTTCTAGCAAGGTAGTGACAGAAGGGACAGGCTGCTCTAACATTGACAGCAATCCTTTGGTCGTGAAAAACTCGCCCCCAGCAGCCCGGGCCTCCGGAACGCCGTCGGTGTAACCTAACAGGGTCTCGCCCGGTTCTAAGCGAGTCTGCTGAACCTTAAATTTGAGGTCGGGCAACATCCCCACCGCTGGTCCAGTAGATTTAAGCCGCTGCTTCACCCCTCCATTCGGGTTAACGATAAATAGATCCTCGTGTCCGCCATTAATGTAGGTAAGCAAACCGATCGCTGGGTCCAACACGCCAAAGAAGAGGGTGGCAAACATACCCAGTTCGCCGTGATTTTCAGCGATGTAGTTATTGGTCACCTTAACAGCTTGTAGAGCATTCACGTGAGCTAAATTAATTAATTCCGACTCTCCAATCCAGCCGTCAGCAGGACTATTCGCCTCCAGAATACCTGAGGCATTTCCTTTCGGTCGGATTTGATGAGAAAAGATCCGGATTAAGCTACGGAACAGATCCATAAACAGTGCTGCACCTACCCCTTTGTCGCAGACAGTTGAGCTTTTGCGAATATTCTTCAACTTTATTTAAGCTCCCTTGTAGGGCCGCTTCCGCCTGCTTGCGATCGCTGATTGCCTCGGTGATTTGAACGAAAATTTGATTGAAGGCAGAAATCACATCTCCCAACTCATCTTGGCGTTGCACTGTTACTGAGTAAAAATCTGGTGGTTCTGCGTCTTTGCTGATCGCTTCCCCCGCCCCAATCAAGTCATTTCTCAGACGGATAATCGGAGTAATCGCGATCGGGTCTAAGGCGATCCAAGTTCCCGCCGTGACCACAACCGTTACCCAACGATCGTCGGTCTCCGTGTCCGCGATCAATCCCATCTGGCGGTGGCGCGAAACCCAACCTGCTAGCCCTTTATCCAAAACACTGCCGATCAGGCGATCGCGCTGTTTTGAGGGCACCTCGGGGCGGGTCAAAATCGCCGAGGCGATCTTCCCCATAGGATCCAGGATAAACAGGCTGCCTTTCTCTGAACTGGTTATATCGGCAGCTATCTCTCTCTAAGGTTTCCTGCAATGCTTGTTTTAGCACCCCTTTTGACGATGGTTTGCTGGCCATCGTCACCAAACTCTCTAGCAGCATCCTTTGAGCCTCTAAAGCTTTCCTCTCGAATTTCCCTGGACTTATGAGGAACGGGAAACCTGCTATTTGCTAGCAGAGGAGGTGATTGTTACGCCGGATGGGGGCGAACCGGTTCAATTTTGCCAGGGGGACTTGGTAACTTTTCCTGCTGGCATGTCTTGCACTTGGAAGATTTTACAAGATGTGAAAAAGCATTATCAATTTGGATGATTGTTGCTTGTTTGGGGTTCGTAATGGCAGCAGTGGGAACAGGGACCGCTGGGATTAACTGCACAAAGCAAAAAGGCGGAATTGGCAAAATATTTGCAGCTGGTTCTTTTGGCCGGACCCTGCTGCGATCGCATGGATATGCGTTGCTCGTAATGGGTTATCATACAATGCGAGCGTGGGAGAGCAGGCGCATTCTCTTCATGCCGATATCGGTCATCGCTATCGAGATGGTTAATGTGGTTGCCAGTGTATTATAGGTCATGTCCCGATCGCCGATCGCTGATACTAGGCTTGAGAGCCACTTTCTCCGGTCATGACCGCAGCACCGATCAAATGGCCAATCCTCAAGGCTTCTGGTACTTTACCACAGTCTGTCAGGTTTGCCAAGACTTCCCCGATCGCATCTGGGTCATCGGCGCCGCAGACTTGAAAGAAAAAGGGTGGATATGCATGAATCTTACCAGCGCACTGCAACAGGGAAAGACGTTTTTCAGGATCTGGTAAGTGACGCAAAGCTTGTTCCATTGCTGGGATATCTGGTTGACGCCGCATGACGACGACGCCGGGGAGTTGCAGTCGGGATGCGAGGGTGGGTAAGTCTACAAGATTGAAACCGCCAAACCCAATGCCATCTAGTAATACTATATGTAATTGCGGCAATAATTTGCTACCAATGAGTAAATTGCAGATGGCGTCGGTAGCGTTCCATCCATCTTGCTGCACTTGTCCCCATACCATCCCTTCAAAGCGAGTCCCGCCACAGACTACTCCGGTAATGAATACTTTTTCCCTAGTATGGCGCACAAATGGGGCATCGTCAAACCCGATCGCCCGAATAACCCGACCCAGTCTCACTAAATCTTCCACTTTCATCGTACCTCCGGGAGTCTCGTAGGACTTGTCTCGCCTGTCCAGCCGTAAAGTGTGTCTTACTACGAACGGCCCGATCGATTGTTTTGTAGCCTAGTTCTGCGGCTTTGTTGATTATAATCATCCAGTAGAGCAATCTCCTCTTCAAGTTGCAAGCCCAGTTCTGCCATTTCCAGTGCGACGCAAATCATTAGTAGCCATCTAACCCGGGTTTTTGTCATTTCTTAATTTAAGCATCGATCTGGGCGATCGTGACAATTAAGCTGTAGCGAAGAGTGCATTCAAACTGCCTATTCAAAAATGGCCATTCTGGTTAATCCTGTTGCCACATATTTTATTAAATGCCAAATCCATTTTGGGATTAATAAACTTAATCTTCATATTGCTAGGATAACATAAAATTAGTAAGGTGGGCATCACCCGAAGTGCTGGAGATGTCAGAGGAAATTAATATGTCAGAAAGAAAGCTCGAAGAGAACCGGCAACTGCTGGAAGCATGGCGGTTAAAAATAGAGATGACTAACCGCCATAACATTTTCTGCCACTGTCGCGTTGTGGCTATGAATGGACTGTGTCTCCCGGGAGACATAGGATAGATTCTATGGCTGCACGCTCCGGGACCCCTCCGCTACGCAGTGCGCGATCGGAAGATGTTATCTGTAGCAAATGCCTGAGCAAGTCTGTCCAGGATGTGCGACAAGGGGTACGGCGAGTAGCGGAGGGTTCCCGTGCGCCCCGAGTACATCGTAAAGATCTTGTGCTGGCAGTTCCCCGATGATTGAGTTATCATCGGAATAGAGGGAATGGTTGGTTGCCAATACCCGATCGGTCTGACCCTGGCCGGGCGATCGCCCCCATGAAAATTGGCCATGAGAGCTATTATCCTACTGGGGCCGAGGGGGCAGCGATCGCAGTCACAACAACAGATGTGCGATCGCATTTAAGGCTGACAAAGATCACAAAGAATCGGGGTAAGAATCACTGTAGTCCCAGGAATGAGAGCAGATACTAGAGGGGGTAGAGTTAAAGCAAGACCACAAATGACAGATCGAGTTGAAGGGATATCAGATGCAGTATCGGAAATTTTCTACTCGGTGGCCGAAACAGGGGTTCTGAATTTGTCGGATTATTATAAACTGATGTCAGCGGCCTTGAATGAAGCCCTAGACGATCAAGAGATCGGCTCGATTAACAGACTGCTGTATTTTGTGCGGAAAAGAAGGATTGCGGTAGTGGATGACATTGCTGTAAGATTCGGAAAATATGTAAATCAGGATAGCGATTATACGGAACTGGATTTACCGATACTGCAAGTGGCAATAAGACAGGCGATCGGACCAGCAAGGATTGTCAATCAGAGAATCATCGATATGGATGATGTGGCCAGTGATGTTGTTGGCTAGGAAGGATAATCTCGATCGAAGCAGGTTCTGCGATCTAAGTCACTCAAATTACAATTTTGGGGTCATCATATCTGATGCTGTGCCATCACGTTTCCCATAAGTATCGCAAATAAATGCGGGTAACAGTCACGGTAGTAGCGGGAAGTTGAGGAGATATTGGAATAGTAGAGTTGAGAACTTCCCAGATGCTATCTCCAGTTTAAATTTCCTCTGATACAATATCTGAAATTTTATATTCTGCGGCAGTAACTGGCAGAATTACTGAGTCGTAGTATTATAAAGTAATGGCCGCAATCTTAAATAAATTTCTGGATGAAGAAGAGATCGGATACGTTAAGAGAATGGTGCATTTTGTCAAGAGAGGAAAGATTTTAGTAGTCAATTAACGATATCATTATAGTGATATCTCCGCTCTTATGGATTATACTCAGGGTAAACGCATCTAAGAGGCTGTTTTAAGAGTTTATGAAGGTATAAAATTAGGCCAAGCGCTGCACCATAAGTCTAATCATAGCAATATAGACCATCTGAACTTGCTCAACGATGACCGGTGTAGGCTACCAGTCAGAGCGCCTTTCCTTCCCGCTTTACGGATTGATGCCATCGCTACCGTAGGGGTGCGATTTGTTCAGGTATAAACTGTAATTCAGTGAAAGCCTGGTTGGTTTCATCAGCCAACAACTGTGGTACTCATG
>JACOMV010000215.1 GCA_014324065.1 Hormoscilla sp. SP12CHS1
AGCCTCCTGCGGTGAAAGTCGCAAGTCCGGTTCCGAAAGGGAGGGTTGAGAGGCGACTCTCAGCTCGACCCCGACCAGAACTATACGCAGAAGTTTTTCTAGTTCTAAACATAGCTTGCGATCTATTTCAATAGCTTCTGTGGCCAGAAAATGGCTTGACCCAGGCGATCTGGGATAATCTAAAGGAACTTCTAGGACAGGTAAATAGCCACCGATGCGATCTACAAGTAGTCATTCTGTTCGGTTATACTGATTTTGGTCTCAACTGGATTGGTAGCATGCAGTTTCTTTTTCTCCATTCAAATCTTGAAGATATTATATCATACCATCGTGGCTCTATCGGCTGTTGTATATTGACCGGGCAGGATCGCTTGAGATGGCGCGCTCATATATTATATCAGGCTAGAGTGATACTGTAGGCAGATTTTTGGGTTGTGAAGCGATGGAAAATATTAAGTCCCAAACGGGCCCTGAGAGCAAATCATCACAACGCCTGATAATTTTTACTCGCTATCCAGAACCAGGAAAAACGAAAACAAGACTCATCGGTGCTTTAGGGAAAGAGGGTGCTGCTAACCTGCACCGCCAGCTAGCCGAACGAACCCTTCGTCAGGCAAAATCACTGGTAGGTTGGGTCTCCGCACGAGACCCAACCCTGGAAGTATACTTTACAGGGGCGACAGAAGCACTCATGAGAGAGTGGCTGGGGGATAATCTAGTTTATCACCAGCAGGGGAATGGAGACCTGGGTGCCCGGATGGCACAGGCGTTCGATCGGGCTTTCAACACTGGCGCGGTGCGAGTGGCGATTATTGGCACAGATTGCCCCAGCATCGACGCTAAGTTGCTATTATACGCCTTTGAGCAGCTGCACTCGACAGACTTAGTGCTCGGACCAGCAGCTGACGGCGGCTATTATATAATTGGTCTGGGGCGTATGGTCCCAGAATTATTTACTGGCATCGACTGGGGCACCTCACGGGTATTGGCACAAACATTGGCCCAGGCCCAAAGACTCAACCTCTCACTCTGTCAACTGCCAGTCCTGGCCGATATCGATCGCCCCTCAGATTTGTCGTCCCTCCCCAGCGATTTTTCCGGAACGGTACTATGACTTCGGAGTCTAGCCTGATAATATCCATCATCATCCCCGTACTGAATGAAGCAGACCACATCTTGCCCACCCTGGCATCTATTGGCGAGGCCAAAGATGTAGAGGCGATCGTGGTGGATGGTGGTTCTGTTGATGCTACAGTTAATTTGGTAGAGAAATTTTATCCCACCTCTGTGAAGGTGATTTCTGCGGCTACCGGTAGAGGAAGTCAAATGAACGCTGGTGCAGCGGTGGCAAAGGGTGCAATTCTGCTATTTCTGCATGCCGATACCCGCTTACCCGTCGGTTTTGACACCATAGTTAGGGACTGTTTGAGGAAGCATCATGTTGTAGCCGGTGCATTTCGGTTGCAGATTGATGGCGCTCTCGTGTCCGAGAGCGCCCACCCATCTCGTTGCCGAGCAGGCGAACGAGAGGGTGGGACACGACTGGCGGGTATAAGACTGGTGGAAATGGGGGTCAATTGGCGATCGCGTCTTTTGGGCCTCCCCTATGGGGACCAGGGGATATTTATGCCAGCTACCGTCTTCCATGACATTGGTGGTTTCCCGAACTTGCCCATCATGGAGGATGTGGCATCGATCCGTCGTCTGCAGCGGCTGGGGACGATCGCGATCGCCCCAGCCGCTGTCATTACATCAGGCCGCCGCTGGCAAAAACTGGGTATCCTGAAAACAACCTGGATCAATCAACTGGCAATCGTAGCCTATTTCCTGGGAGTTTCCCCCGATCGCATCCGCAACTGGTATCAGAGCAAGTAAAAGGGGAAAAGTCTGGCATAGGCAAATATTGGCGATCGACATTACTGTTAAATCAGACTTGTGAATATTGGCGACCAACATTCTCAAATGAATTATTGCATATGAAAAGAAAGCTTGAATTCTGGGAAAGATAAAAAGACCTGTCCCTGCGTTTACCCTTCAGACCAATAGTACGCTTTGTTTATATGTATTTTCTGTTAGGCGGCTGGCTGGATGGGTCTCCAGGTCTGGCCTGGTGTACTTTGCAAACCTTTTACGAATATCTCATCGTCCGGCGCAAGTGTTTGGGAGATGAAGCACATGCCACCTCCCAAATTAGACATAGATTGACTGGTCAGTGACTTAGTCCGGGGGAGACGCCTGTCAGTGTCCGAGACGCCTGTCAGTATTGTTTGGCGATCGCAATTGTTTTAAGATAGTTGATAACCTGGGATCGTCAAGAGGCGGGGATCGATCGGTGAGTTAAGATTTGAAATAATTGTTTACAATCTTTAATAAGGGGACTGGTTCCTGGTGGGGATGTCTGCGGGAGCAAAAGCAAATCCCGATTTTTCCGGAACGGTAGACATCCGCTGGTGACTGGTGACTGGTGAACTGACAACCTACTGACAGCGATCCCTTGGAAGCTGTCGTGACAACGCATTTATCAGAAGAGTAAAAGTACTTGTGCTCAAAAATTTCAAGCAGAACTTAAAAAACGATCTGATTGCTGGTCTGCTGGTGGTGATTCCCCTAGCTACGACAATCTGGCTGACGATTACGATCGCTAGCTGGGTGATAAATTTTCTCACTCTTCTTCCCAAACAGCTTAATCCTTTTGACGATCTGCATCCGCTGCTGGTAAATTTGTTAAACTTACTGGTGGGGCTAGCTGTTCCCCTGCTGAGTATTTTGCTGATTGGCTTGATGGCACGCAATATTGTGGGCCGATGGCTGCTGGATTTAGGGGAGCGCATTTTGCAGGGAATCCCGTTAGCGGGTTCAGTATACAAAACTCTCAAACAGCTGCTAGAAACTCTGCTGCAGGACTCCAAGAATAAGTTTCGCGGCGTGGTGCTGGTAGAATACCCCCGCAAAGGTATGTGGGCGATCGCCTTTGTTACTGGTACAATTAGTGGGGAGCTGAAATCTCACTTATCTGAGAAGATGCTGAGCCTTTTTGTTCCTACTACCCCTAACCCCACTACGGGCTGGTATGCGATCGTCCCAGAAGATGAGACGATCGAACTATCAATTAGTATTGAAGATGCATTTAAGGTGTTAATATCAGGTGGCCTGGTTAGCCCCGATAGTTCAGTACCTTTGCCAGAACTAGCCACAAAAGATCGTCAAATAGAACCGGCGCTGCGAGAAAAACAGCCATTAGGGCTATTACAGGTAGAAAAAAAGGAACTATAAGGGTAGTGGGTTTTGGGTAGATTTTTAAAGGTGAATAGCATGAGGAATTATAAATAGCCGAAAAAAAATTAAATATCCTGAAGATTAAATTAGCGTGAATAAGCCATGCAACCCCGCCAAATAGCTCGTGAACTGGCTCTTCTGAGCCTGTCCCAAATGCCAAGGGAGACAGGAAAACTGTCAGCCCAACAGTTGCAGGATATGATGTTGGCAGCTGTGCGGACTCTGTCAAATGAAGCATCCTCAGCACTAGAAATGGCTGCTGCAGAACTGCAACGGGGGAGCGATCGCCTGCTGGACAGCGAAACGATCGCCCCAAATCTGGCCAGTGCGAAAGCAATGGTAAAAGAAGCCATAGAGATCACTAGCACTGCGATCAACCGCCTGGGTAGTACAATAGATTTCCCAGAAATAGTTTATCAGTCTAGCAATATCAAAGAAGTCCAGGACTACGCCCTAGAGATAATCGGTCGGGTGTTGTCCAAAAGAACTGAGGTGGATCGAATCCTCTCTCAAGCTTTGGTGAATTGGCAACTAGACCGCCTCGCCAAGATAGACCGGGATATCCTGCGGATAGCAGTGGTGGAAATTTGGGATATAGGTGTAGATGAAAGGGTGGCAATCAATGAGGCAGTAGAGTTAGCTAAACGCTACGGAAATGAAGAGGAGTACAGATTTATCAATGGCGTACTGCGTCGGGTGCTCAACCTGCTCGCAGAAGAATCAAGTCAGATGAGAAGGGGAAATTGAGAAGGGAAAATTGACAAACGGGCGAGAAGTTATCCGAACTGACAACTGAAAAAGGACAATAGTTGCAATGGTATTTAATTGGTTTAGCCGCCAGTTTAAGGGTTCTGAGAAATCTCCCGAAGAGTCCAAGGTAGAACAGCCAGAGGTATCGGAAACGGAAGAAACACCGTTCCGGAAAAATCAGACTACATCGCCAGAATCTGAGTCGCAAGGGAGTGCAGACGGAGAGTCGGAGGCCGCAGCAGATGACTTGAATTGGGCAAAGGCAGCATATGAGCATATTCAGCAAACTAAGACGGATTCATCAGCATTAGCGACGTCGGAGGAACCCTCAAAAACTGCCCTTACGATGGAAACATCGGCGGTGGCTACGGAATTGGAAGCGCCAAGAGAGATAGATAATGAGAGTAAGAAGCCAAAATCTTTCCTAGAACGGGCTAAGTCAGAACGTCGAGGACGCTTGGAAGAACTTAAAGAACGGGCGATCGTAGAACCAGAACCAGAACCGGAACCGGAACTGACATTGTCTGAGCAGACACCTGAGGATTCTGCCGTAGAAATTGCGTTCGATGAAGGCTTTGTGTGGTCAGCGGAAGTGCTAAAAGCCCAAGGGCGTCGTCCCGATCGAGTTTCTGTGGAGGAAATAACCTGGCTGAAACGGCTGCGGCAAGGTTTAGGTAAAACCCGTCGGAGTTTGATCAACCAACTGAAGGCAATTGTTGGCCAAGGACCGCTGAATCAAGATGCGGTGATGGAAATAGAGGCCCTACTGCTGTCTGCTGATGTGGGGGTGCAGGTATGCGATCGGATTATTGACAGGCTTCAGGCCCAGTTGAGAGAGGAGACGCTACCACCAGAGGCGGCGATCGCCTACCTGAAGCAAGTGCTGCGGGATATACTTGACAATCCCGGTGGTCAGGGGTACGATAAAAACTTCGCCCCGGAAAAAGATACTCTAAATATCTGGCTAGTGACTGGGGTCAATGGTGTGGGTAAAACAACTACGATTGGCAAGATAGCTCACTTAGCTCAAAAGTCCGATTATCGCTGCTTAATTGGCGCTGCCGATACTTTCCGGGCAGCAGCAGTAGAACAAATAAAGGTTTGGGGCACCCGCAGTGGCACTGAGGTGATTGCTAACCAGGGCCAAAATACTGACCCGGCTGCTGTGGTGTTCGATGCGATCGCTGCGGCGATCGCCCGGGATACGGAACTGCTGCTAATAGACACGGCGGGACGATTGCAAAACAAGCAAAATCTGATGGAGGAACTGAGGAAAATTCGCCGCATTATCGATAAAAAAGCCCCCGAGGCCCGAGTGGAATCCTTGCTGGTTTTGGATGCTACCCTAGGTCAGAATGGTCTGCGGCAAGCTGAGATATTCCGTGAGGTGGCGTCCCTGAGTGGTGTGGTGTTAACGAAGCTGGATGGAACAGCTAAAGGCGGCGTGGCCCTGGCGGTAGCAGAACAATTGGGTTTACCTATTCGCTTTATTGGCGCTGGAGAAGGGATAGAAGATTTGCGACCATTTTCCAGCTATGAGTTTGTCGAAGCATTGATCGGCGGCTGATTTGGAACAATATTCATGGTCAAAAGCTGGGGGGTAGTGGGTCATACTCAATTATGATAGACGGTCTGCCGAAGATTTAGGGTACAAGTAGTGATATTAGAGATTGAAACCCAGGAGGGCTACAATACTTGGAATGGTTTTGCCCCCAAAGACGAGTAAAATAACGGGATTTCAAGCCTTTGGCCTCCCGAATGGGAGAAAAACGCCGCATATCGAGAGGTATTGGGACAGACCAGGGCAGGCATGGAATCACTACATGTTTATCACTACTCCCTCAAGCAACAAGCTCTAACTTTATTTAATCTTTTTCCTGATTTGATTATGCTGGGAGGCAGGGATGGTATAGACATCATGATGCCAGAACCGGCAGATCCTCAGTCATTACAAGAATATCGACAAATTGGAGATCTAGTAGAATGTCCTGGTTTGCATAAATTGCGGCTTTATTGGGCCCCGCGTTATCAAGAACCATCCTCTGGCATCCCATTCATGTTTACAATGGCTGTTAACAGAGCACCTACATTTCTGAGGAGAAGTGAATTTTTGCAAATTGGTGGCATAAATCAAAAATATGCTCCTTTTCAATTTGATGATGATGAGGCAGGCATTAGAGCCTGGTTAGCTGGATACAAAGTTGGTTTTTATTCCTGTCCCTTTGTCAGAGGTTTTGATGTTGGGGGCATGAGTCTGTTTAACCGCGAAAAAACCAAAGAGCAATCACTTATCAATGCCAAGCAGCTTTACGCTGATTACTCTGAGTACATTGCCAATGGCTATCTGCAAAACCTCGTTGATACTGCAAATAGTCTGTTAACTTCGCAGAAATGATATTCATCTCTCCTCAATTACTGATTGAACGATAAACATCAATGGTCTCTGCTGCTGTTTTATCCCAACTAAATTTTTTAGCCCTCTAGACCTCTCCAAAAATAAAACCCTTGCCAGCTCTAGGTTTCAACCTCTGCCTCGCATTCTCACATATGTTACTTTTTCGACAGGATAGGTTTGATAGAGTTTCTATTAATAAAGCACTCCAAAGATGATATTGATTAATCGCAATTTTACCAGAGCAATCGCCAGCTTCTAATACTTCTAAAATCAACGCGCAATCTAACTAATCCACAAATTCTGTAAATTCTGGAAGAATATTTCTTAATATTTAACCGAAATCGCTCGCTGGCTACTCTGAAAATTTTCACCAATCTTATCACGTGTTCAACAAAAACTCTCAAAGAAGAAAACTCTTTATTTTCTTCTTTTTGTTTGGCTGTTAATTCCTGTTTTTTCGGCTTTTTATGAGGTGTTTTTATTTGAGGTTCTCCAATATAGGCTTTATCCCCTGCAAATTTTTGTAAGGCATGAAAAACTTCTTGGCGATCGCGCCAAAGATTTATGTCACTTGCAGGGCCTCTTTCTCCAGGTTCAACATCGACAATATCTGCACCACCAGGTCAAACAATTAATTGATTTTTTAACATGATATTTATTCTTACCTGAGTAAACTTTTTCTGCTCTTCATAGTCTTTAGGTCTTGGTATAGCTTGCTGCTATCGACGAGCAACTCATATTCGGTTAAAAGTTTGGACAAATATTCTTCATTTTCTCCATTTTCCTTAGGCTTTTCTTGCAAGTATGTCCAGGTAATACTCATGGCTTTAAGTCCCAAAATTAAATTTTCAAATCTTATTATAACCTAAGTTGCGACCTATTTAAAAAAATCTGAATTACCCACTTAGACTGTACAGATATTTTGAGGGGTTTTGTAGCCCTAGATACAAAATTATATTTTTATTGTGATACGCTGCGGGTTGGCTGTTTAGAGATTATAATGTACTAAAATAACAGTTAATTGCTGGTTCTGTAGATTATGGAAGCTCTGATT
>JACOMV010000216.1 GCA_014324065.1 Hormoscilla sp. SP12CHS1
GGAGCCGGATGAGGTGAAAGTCTCACGTCCGGTTTTGAAGACGAGTCGGTCCGGTGACGGACTGGCTTAGTTTAATATAAGGAGGTTGGTAACTTGACAATGGCAATATCGGGCTCGGGCTCAGAATCTGGTAGAGTAGGGATGGGCTTCGTATATTTTAGCCCGACCTGGGAACAAGGAGCGCAAATAGTCTGCCACAGAATCGGTGGTTTTCCGGTGTAAAGGGCCCTCGGGGGACGTCTGGACAATGCAGATTACTCTCCAACCAAGGTCAGAGTTTGGTAGAACAAGCGATCGGACAAGTACAAACCGCAGTCGCGCATTCCTTCTAGAACGGGTCTAGCAGCTGGGATCTCGCCACGCTGCTTGGCAATAATAACTAGACTAACCGTTCCCCGTACCGGAATGCCCAAATTTATAGCACAACGACGAGCGGCTAAATCGTCTAGAATTACCTCACGTCCTGGATTGAAATATCCCCAAGCCAGCACTGCTGATTCTCCAGCCCCCAAATTCCGAGACTCAATTGGCTCTGGCGCTGGCGGAATTTCAGTAACAACAAGCCAGTCAGTTTGAGCGATCGCCCGAACAATTTCTCCATATTGTTGAATCTCTGTCACCACTGCTGTTGGCACAACCACTTCTTCGCTAACTAACTGCAAAAAATTGAGGAAGCCTACCTCAGTCAATAAAATCAAAGGTGAGGAATTAACTGCAATTCGTTCAACCACGCTCCACCTCCCGTTTTATATCCTCGAAGTCTAGGTCGTACTCGATTTTTTCACGGGCAACTTCCTTCATAAATTCCTTGCGGTTTAACCCAGCAATTTGAGCAGCTCTTTCCTGGGATATTTCCACGCGAGAATACCAGTACATAGCAGCGGCAATTGGCATTTCCCGTGCAAATTATCCTGGAGAAGTGCCGCAGATTCTCAGAAAATCATCAGGTATGTCATCTATGATAATTTTAGACATTATCAGTCTCCTTGTCTCTTACTTTGTCAATTCTTGTAAAACTCATCTTCTCTGGAGGCAGAGCCTCCCATTTTCGTTCCCTGCGAGACACAGGGAACTCGGGGTTCTAACCCCCGGCGGGTGAAGTGCGAAGTGAGAGAACTTTTCTCCTAGCAACTGTAGCAACCTTTTCTATAAATGCTTTGATGACTGTCTCTTTTCTGGAAGCAGAGCCTCATTCCCTGCGAGACACAGGGTTCGAGTGTATTCTCCATTGAAAATTCACAATTCTCAATGTTCAAACACATCTTTATATTGAAGCAAGTCCAGAGAAACTAGGACGGGCAAACAGTTAAAACATTGCTGCGCCAATTCCCATCGTTCCTCCCGTTGCAGCATCTCTACTAACTTCTGTTGCGCCACCAACAGATAACGCACGTCATTAGCAGCATAGCTCAACTGCTTTGCAGATAAGTTCCCCGGATTTCCCCAATCGGAACTTTGGGCGGATTTATCCAGTTCTACCTTTTCTAATTCTAGCACTAACTCCTTCAATCCATGTCTATTTGTGTAGGTTCGGGCCAGTCGGCTAGCAATTTTCGTGCAAAATATGGGCTTCACTTCGATCTGGAGATGGTAGCGCAGCATGGCCAGGTCGAAGCGGGCAAAATGAAACACTTTAAGAACGTTATTTGCTTCCAGTAACTGCCTTAAATTGGGGGCTTCGGTCTGTCCTTTGGCAATGCGGATCGCTGTTACTCTACCTTCAGAATCGCACAGCTGCACCAGACATAGCCGATCGCGCATGGGCAGCAATCCCATTGTTTCCGTATCTACTGCCACCGCTTCTGCTGAGAGGTATGCAGAGAGAATATCCTGGGAAAGATCCTGATCGCGCACCTGAGTCTCTTCCATTTCACTTCTTACCTGCCTTTAATAAATACTTGCGTAAAATAATATTCTCCCCGATCGTTTTCGACGATCGCAATGCCCGTCAGATCGAAATCACCGATCATATTCTGATGATGTCCGGGACTCTTAATCCACCCCTCTAATGCCACAGTAGCTGGGTCATCGTGACCGGAATTTGAAGCCACATTCTCAGCCGCTGCACCATAGGGAATCCAGCGACCGATCGCCTTAACGCGCTCTTCAAACCCATCATGACTGATTTCCCTTCTTCTCGCCATCCTCCGAGAGTGCTTTCTTGCTTCTTCACTAATTATAGCATCAAGCTTCAGAGGAGGCAAGTTCCGGGAAGCCCGATATTGATTTACCTGGGCGTGAACTCGTTCCTCCAGAACCGCAAATGCTATAGATCTCGGAGATTTAATCAAGATTTGAGTGAAATAATATTCCCCCCGATCGTTTCTGGCAATGCCAATGCCCGTCAAATCGAAATTACCGGTCAGATTTTGACGATAACCGGTGCTATTAATCCAACCCTCTACTGCTACTTTCGCCGGGTCAGCATTACCGGAATTATAAGCGATGTTTTCCGCTACCCTACTATAGGGAATCTCGCGGGCGATCGTCTTAACGCGCTCTTCAAACCCATCCTGACTAATTTCCCCTCTTCTGGCCATTCTAGTACTATGATTTCTGGCTTCGGCGCTAATTTTAGCATCAAGCTGCAGAGGAGGCAAATTCCGGGATGTCCGATATTGATTCACCTGGGCATAAACCCGTTCCTCTAGGGCCGCAATAGATGAAAATGTTCGATGAGACACAGTTAAAGGTGAAGAAGATATATTCGGAAATGCTCTCAGATATAAGATCGAGCCGCCACTCAAGCCAAGTATGAGGGCTACGAACATGTTAGCAAATTGTTTTGGCATGTGTAATCACCATCCGATCTCGTCAAGAAACCCGGTAACTCTTAACTTACCATATTTCTGGTCTTCTTCGACTGGGTGCGATCGAAACCCGTTGATAAAAATGGGATCCTCCAGCCCCTGGATCCCCCCAAACCCTCCCTTTTGGAAGGGGGGGTTTGGGGGGGATCCGCCTGTTCAATTACCCCGAGAGGATAAAATTGCTCAAGTAGATGCAACTACTTTTGACCACACCCTCTTCGACTTTAATGGCTAGCAAATTTAGCTACAGTCTGCACATCTTTATCGCCGCGCCCCGAACCATTAATGACAATGCGGGGACTACCAGTCAGCTGCTGGCAGAGAGTCGGCAAATAGGCGATCGCGTGAGCGGTTTCCAGAGCTGGGATAATGCCCTCTAAGCGAGACAGCAGCTCAAAAGCATCCACAGCCTGCTGGTCGGTCACGCTATGATACTCGGCCCGACCCGTATCTTGGAGATAACTATGTTCCGGACCAACGCCAGGATAATCCAGACCAGCACTAATCGAGTGGGCCTCCACCACTTGACCATCTTCATCTTGTAACAGATAGCTCATGGCCCCATGCAAGACTCCTACTCGTCCCCGAGTCAGGGTAGCAGCATGTTTATCAGTATCAACTCCTGCACCCGCCGCCTCAACGCCGATCAGTCGCACCTCACGCTCTTCGACAAACTCATGGAACAACCCCATGGCATTAGAACCGCCGCCCACGCAAGCTAGGAGAATATCGGGCAGTTCGCCCCATAAAGCCATTGCTTGAGCGCGAGTTTCCTGACCAATGACGGCATGGAAGTCCCGCACCATCATCGGGTAAGGATGGGGGCCAGCTACAGAACCCAAGATGTAATGGGTAGTCTCCACATTCGTCACCCAGTCCCGAATAGCTTCCGACGTAGCATCCTTGAGGGTACCCGTTCCCGCTTCCACGGGTCGCACCTCCGCTCCCAACAGTCCCATTCTAAACACGTTCAGCGCTTGGCGTTCCATATCATGGACGCCCATATAGATGACACAGTCCAGTCCAAACCGGGCGCAAACCGTTGCTGTCGCCACCCCATGCTGCCCAGCACCAGTCTCAGCAATGATCCGCTGCTTGCCCATCCGCTTGGCTAGCAGGGCCTGAGCTAGGGCATTATTGATTTTATGAGCGCCCGTGTGATTCAAGTCCTCCCGCTTCAGATAAATTTGCGGGGTACTGCCAGGTATAGCATAATGGGCGCTCAGGCGTTCCGCGAAGTACAGAGGACTGGGCCGTCCCACGTAATCTTTGAGTAGCCTTTGCAGTTCTTGTTGAAAATCTGGATCCTGGCGGTATTGGTGAAACGCCCGTTCCAGCTCCAGCAAAGCTGGCATTAGGGTTTCCGGTACGTACTTGCCGCCAAACTTGCCAAAACGTCCCAGGCGATCGGGGCGTTGGGGTACAGCGACTAGATTATCTGGCGGTGTCTTCCGCATGCCGAGTCCTTCAGGACAAGAGCATGCGGAAGACGCCGGACGAATAGGGGTCGTGGTCACAGCTGCCAAAGAATACACAACTATCCATTATGACATTATCTGACTGTGTGGCTCCAGCTCCAATCCTGGGGAATAATAGCGATCGCCGATCTTCGATGTCTACCGTTCCGGAAAAATCGGGATGCTAGCGGCTGCGCAGCCGCTGCGCTAGCGCAAAAACCCCTCAGACATCGCTGATACATCGTTCACCGCCACGGCGGCAGAGTTTGGGCCTCAACTGCCATCAACCAGGACCAGGGCGCAACCTTTTACTTCTCTTTACCAATGAATGGTCAATTGTCAATGGCTAAGTCAATGGCGATCGGTCCGATTGGAGAAAAGGGGCAATAGGAGCAATAAGAGTTGGTTTAGAGAAGCTTTTTCCCCTCTAACAACGGCTTAGACAGCTAGCCCACTTAAGTTATTAGTAGCATTACAAAATATTGTCATCAGATAGGCTGATTTTGTTAACTTTGTGTTAACCTAAAGATGAATTGAAGTTAAACTGAAGTGGAATGGCAGCGAAATAAGCCGTGCCTCCCTCCAGCCGCACTACCCAGGCCGTGTCTCCTGGTCGCTCGATGTTCCCCGGGAGCTCGATGTCTTTGAAGAGCTTGATGTCTCCTGGGAGCGCAGTTGAGCACTACCCAGGAGACATCGTAGGAGCACTACTCCGGAGACATCGTAATCGCACTACCCGGGGAACATCGTAGGAGCACTACCCAGGAGACCAGGCGACAAACAAGACATCGTAGGAGCACATGCATAGGGGACACAGCAGTGACATTCAGCTGAAGTGAGAATAGTTTGAACCCTTACTGACTTGTGGAGGTAGTATATACAATGAACATACAAACCCGAGGCCAGACAGAAACTCTCGGAGACTGGGCCAAGTTGGCGATCGCCAAATATTTCCAGAAAACCATCAAGTACGAAAGCGACGTGCTCGAGGACCGAGATCCAGAAGCACTGCACCAAATGAGGATCGGGATGCGGCGCTTGCGGACAATAGTGACAGGTTTCGCAGCCGCCTTAGACTTACCCAAAGCCGCTAGTGAGAAAGAAATTGGCAAAATTGCCCGCATCCTGGGAAACCTCAGAGATCTAGATGTCCTCCAAAAAGCCCTGAAAAGCCGTTACCAACCTGCCGTACCGACTCAAGAACAGCCCCAAGTGAAGTTCGCCCTGACGAAGCTGGCCTCACAGCGGCGCAAAGCCTTAAAACAAGTACAGACAACCCTCAAGCATCAGAAAGAATACCAGAAACTGAAGCAAACTCTGCAACGGTGGCTGAAGTTGCCGACCTATAAAGAATTCGCCCAGATGCCAGTTAAAGATGTGCTGCCAGATATACTTTTGTCCTTGAGCAGCCAGCTGCTGCTGCACCCCGGTTGGCTAGTGGGAGTGCAACTTTCCGATAGGTCGAGTGACAGTCCCCAGAAAATGACACCCGCAGCTGTCGAGTCACTAATAGCCACTCAGGGAGAGATGCTGCACAGCCTCCGCAAACAAGCCAAGCGGGTGCGCTACCAAATGAGCTTATTTACCGATCTGTATGGTCCCACTTATCAAGATTATGTGAAAGACGTGAAGCAGGTGCAAACAGTCTTGGGTGACATTCAAGACTCTCAAGTTTTGGAAGAATTCCTCAACCATGTCTTTGGTTCGGGCATCCGCACCAAAACTCCTCACCTCGCCGGACTGTTCGCCAACAACCGTTACCAAGCATGGCAGCAATGGCAAAGCTTACAGCATCGGTACTTGAATGTTCAAACCAAGCAAGCTTTCCGCCAAGAATTACTACAACCTCGGGTCGATGTCTCCGGAGACATCTAAGAGAGCGATCGCCTTTCCTCCATATTACATGGCACTGGTGAGCGCCTGATTACTCTAGCCTTACTCTCAGGGAATTAGCCCCAATAGGCAGTTGGAGCAGTTCTTCAATTTTCAGTCCTCACGATCCCCAGAGCTACTGCGGGAACTTCTCCTGTGGTAAAATGAGGTCTGACTTTCGTTATGAACTAGCCAAAAGATATCTAATACCCGTTGGAGACTTTTCTGACTTTTTGCATAGGTATTAGTTCGAGGACTAAAAGGAGATACGACGTAAAGAGCGATCGCGATCGGGCAATCCACGCTACCGGATAATATACAGCATTTCTCATAGTCATGAGGTACAGCATCCAGCGATGAAACCCAGTGTATCAATGCTTTCACTGTACCTCACATTATTGAGAAGTGCTATAATAGTTTCCGCATCTTAATACGGGCCGGGCGATTCCGTCGCCTTCAGCTCAACATTACTCTGCTATCTAGAGCGCCAGGGAAACCCAACCAGGTATGCACGTGCCTCCATCCTACTGGTGAGTGAGATGCGAGCAGCCTGTCTTTTATTTGCGAGTAATTCTCTGTAGAATATCGCCATCCTACGATCGCGGGTTCAAAGCTGACCAAAGACGGTGATATTCTGGTCGGACTTCTGGATGCAGGCGATCGCCCACATCCTTGGTCAGTTCCATAACGCGAATTAACTCCTGAACATCGGCTAATTTTTTCGCGCGCTTAAACCCATTTCCCCATCGGAACCGGCGAGGTTCTTTCCCAGTCCTCTCATGTCCAAAACCTCTCTGACGAGGTTTTCCACCCCAACATTCATGTCCAAAACCTGAACTGCGAGGTTCCTTACCGGAAAATGCAAGTCCCAAACCTCTCTGCTCTCCCCAGATTACGCGATCGCATATTCCTCTCGTTCCTCTCGTTCCCAGGTTCTACCTGGGAATGATTATCTGGAGGCTCCCGCCTCCAATAAGCGCATCTGTGCTGATTGAAGTATCTCATGTCTTTAATCAAAATAGCCCGATCGCACCTGGAGGCATCCGCCTCGAAGGGTTGGCGTTCCCAGGCTCCGCCTGGGAACGAGTTAAAACTGCTACCCTTTCGTAACCTACAGTTGCTTACAGACTCAAAAACTCCTCTGGAGCAATGCCAGCTTGCTTTAAAATAGCACGCAGTGTACCCTCTGGCATATCCTCAGAATGATTAGGAATAGGGCGTTGCACATTTTGGGGATGATGCCCTTTTTTGCACATAACTGAAACTGGCTTGTAGTCTAGGTTTAAGACTTCTGCCCGTAATTGTGCAACGCCAGGAATAGTTGTATAGAGATCTGTTTCTGGGTTATACCATATTTCATGGCTACCTGCGGCTTGACGATAAAAAACGAATCCGAAAGCTCTTATTTTCTTAATAATGTCGCGATAACGAAATCCCGCTAGTCTACCCATGAGTCAACTCTTATCCGCTTACAATTAACTGGTAATCAACTCGATCGGCAATCTCTTGTAATCCTGCTAGCTGCTGTAGATCACCTCCCGACCTTGCCTCTATTAGCTTTCGCGCCACATCCTGGGCTATTTCCAAGGTTTCAGTAATGGTTCTTCTCTGTGCGACCAACCCTGGCAGATCCTCAGAGGTTGCCAAATAAACTCCTTCTGGTAGTTTCTCGATCTGGATATTCAGCAATCTTTCCATGTAGTTTCCTTCCTTGAAATCATAGCGTAGATGCTGCTATGGAAGCATCTCAATTTTGCAATCTAGCCCGCGCATGCTTTCGCGTTGGTTTGTCTAGCCCCACCCTTTAGGGTGAGGGCTATGCGACCTGCTGCTATTCTGTAATTTCCGCCGCGATCGCCTTACCAATTTCCAGAGAAGAAGTCGCCGCAGGGGAAGGCGCATTGCAAACATGGATAGCATTTTGGCCCAGGACAATCAGAAAATCCTTCACCAGGGAACCATCGTTCTTTAATGCTTGGGCGCGGACACCCGCCTCAGAGGAAACCAAGTCTGCTGCTTGCACTTCGGGAATCAACTTTTGCCTGCGCACAAACGCTGCTTTACTCGCAGAACGAATCATTTCTTTAATTCCCGCTTCAGACTCAGAACTGCATTTAATCCCGCGTGGATGCTACCATCGATCGTTCTGGTAAAATGGACCCCCAGAAAGGGAAAGTCCGGATAAATTAAACCCTTGACTAGATCCCTTTTCTCTGGTATCAGTTCGTAATACTCTCCCCGAAAGGGCACGATCTTCGCCTCCGGGTCAACTTTACCTAATTTTGCCACCCGCTCGCTATATAATCCGGCGCAGTTAACGATCCAGCGAGTCTGAAAACTCCCCCGATTAGTTTCTAGCACTTGCGTGCTGCCTTTGTCAACGATTTTCTCCACCTTAGTATTCAGACAAAGTTCCGCACCTTGTTCCTTGGCTATTTCCGCATATTTTTGACAAACTTGCCCATAGTCAACTATCCCCGCGTGCGACTCGTTTAGGTACAAACTGACACCAGTGAAAGCCTAATTGGTTTCATTAGCCAATAAACTCGATAATCA
>JACOMV010000217.1 GCA_014324065.1 Hormoscilla sp. SP12CHS1
TAACGGCCAGGATATAGCTGACGCCCTCACAATTTCGTAAAAGTAGAAAGTGAGTAACAGTTCACATGTCACAGAGCATTGCTAGAAATAGACGAGTGTATGACTGGAAGGTAGTATCGGCGCGAGATAAAGGAACGGGGTCCGAACAGAGTATTGAAATCAGCAACACAGGCTCCTTGAGTGCCAGGGAAGTGGAAAAAATGCGGATGGAGGCGGAAGTATACGCCGAGAAAGACCGCAGGCGTAAGCAGCTAGTAGAAATGAAAAACCAGGTAGATAGCCTATTCTATAGTTATCAAACGACGCTAAAAAACCAGGAAAAATATATCAGCTCAGAACTGAAGGCCCAGGTAAAACAAAAGGTGACGGAGATCAGATCGGCTTTCGCTAATCCGGCAATCAGAGTAGAGGAAGTAAAGGGAAAGATAGATGCTCTACAACAACTCCTATTTGAGATTGGCACCTATGTGTATGAACAAGGTGATAGCACTCAGGCAGAAACATGGCAAAGCACGGCAAGCACCGTTCCGGAAAAATCGGAATTATCAACCATAAAGGTAAAGGAAGATTCCGCGTCGTCCCCAGACTCCGAAGATGACTTTGATGATTCGGAAACTGTCACAGCTGACTACGAAGCGATCGAATAGAAAAACGAAAGCATGTCAAGTTTTCCAGATGGCGAATGAAAAATGGAAAAAGGAAGAGTCTTTATTCATGTCCATTGGCAATTTTTCATTGGCAAAAATGCTTTCATTGACATGCTCTCTAGAAAAATAGCTCCTAATTGCACAAGTAGCATAAACTAGCGATATATGGCCGATTATTATCAAATTCTAGGTGTCTCCCGGGATACGGACAAGGAAGAACTTAAGCGTGCATACCGTCGCTTGGCCCGCAAGTATCACCCGGATGTGAATAAGGAACCGGGGGCGGAGGAACGGTTTAAGGAGATAAATCGTGCCTACGAAGTCCTCTCAGAACCGGAAATGAAGGCACGCTATGACCGATTCGGCGAAGCAGGAGTGAGTGGTGCCGGTGCGGGATCTGGTGGATTCCAAGATTTCGGCGATATCGGTGGGTTTGCAGATATATTTGAAAGCTTCTTTAGTGGGTTCTCCGGTGGAATGGCGGGTCAAACGGCTCGCAGAAGGGGACCGGTGCGTGGGGACGACCTGCGGCTGGACCTGAGGCTGGAATTCACAGAAGCGGTGTTTGGTGGCGAGAAGGAAATTCGCATCAACCACCTGGAAACCTGTGGCACCTGTAAAGGTACCGGTGCTAAGCCAGGAACGAAGCCAAAAACTTGCCAGACTTGTGGCGGATCGGGTCAAATACGGCGGGCCACGCAGACGCCTTTTGGCAGCTTTACCCAAGTGTCAGTCTGTCCCAGTTGTAATGGGACGGGGCAGGTGATTGAGGAAAAGTGTCAGACTTGTGGTGGCAGTGGTAATAAGCAGGTGACGAAAAAGCTGAAAATTACGATCCCAGCAGGGGTGGATAATGGTACGAGGTTGCGGGTCTCAGGTGAAGGTGATGCGGGTGGACGCGGGGGGCCAGCAGGAGACCTGTACGTGTATTTGTTCGTGAATGAAGACCCGGATTTCCGGCGGGATGGCATAAATGTGCTTTCAGAGTTGAAGATTAGTTATCTGGAAGCGATTCTGGGCAGTCGCAGAGAAATAAAGACGGTAGATGGTTCGTCCGAGTTGGTGATTCCAGCAGGAACCCAGCCGAATACTGTTCTTACTTTGGAAAATCGTGGGGTGCCACGACTGGGAAATCCAGTTTCGCGAGGCGATCACTTGATTACGGTGTTGGTGGAGATTCCCACGCGGATAGGGGCTGAGGAACGACAGCATCTGGAGGAGTTGGCCTCTATTCGCGGTAATCGCACTGGCAAGGGTGGGATGGAAGGTTTCTTGGGAGGACTGTTTAATAAATGATGCCTGACGCTCAGATGGATTTGCGGGGTACTCCCTGCCCGATTAATTTTGTCAGAACTAAACTGCGGCTAGAGCAAATGGTACCGGGGTCTTTGCTGGAGGTGTGGCTGGATCCGGGCGAGCCAATTGAACAGGTGCCCGATAGTTTGGCGATGGAAGGTTACGGGATTGAATTAATAGAGGATCGGGTAGGGTTTTTTGCGCTGCGAGTGCGGCGTCCTCGGCTTTGATTGACTCAGAACCGGCGCAGTTGCTGGGGACGGTGATGGCTGTGCAAGCGAATTTCTATCGGGTTCGCTTAGAAAATGCTGGTCTGGCCTGTTCTTCTCTGCTATGTACGAGACGATCGCGCCTGAAAAAAATTGGTCAGCAGGTGATGGTGGGCGATCGGGTGCTGGTTTGCGAACCGGACTGGGAAGGCCGACGGGGGGCGATCGAGAAAGTGTTACCCCGGGCCACTGAACTCGATCGCCCTCCTGTGGCCAATGCTAATCAAATCTTACTGGTTTTTGCTCTGGCAGAACCAACTGTAGACCCTTACCAGTTGAGTAGATTTCTGGTGAAGGTGGAATCTACGGGTTTAAATGTGTGTTTGTGTTTGAATAAATGCGATCTGGTCGCGCCCGGTCATATGGGCGGATGGGATGAGAGGTTGCAAGCCTGGGGCTACAAAGCGATATTTATCAGTGTTTCTACCCTTGATAATATTGGGGAACTGAGTGATAGGCTGCGCGATCGCATCACGGTTGTGGCCGGGCCTTCTGGGGTGGGGAAGTCGAGTCTGATTAATCAGCTAATTCCGACAGCTTGCTTGCGAGTGGGGGAGGTTTCCGGAAAGCTGGGTAGGGGACGCCATACTACCCGCTATGTGGAATTATTTGAGTTACCTGGTGGGGGATTGTTAGCAGATACTCCTGGTTTTAATCAGCCTCACCTGGATTGTTCTCCAGAGGAATTGGTGGCTTATTTCCCAGAAGCTTTGACAAGGTTAGGGACGGGTAGCTGTCAGTTTAGTGACTGTTTGCATAGAGATGAGCCTAATTGCGTTGTCAGGGGAGATTGGGAACGCTACGAGCATTATTTGGATTGTTTGGAAAAGGCGATCGCCCGTCAAGAGCAGTTGCATCAACAAGGGGATCCTGACTCAACCCTGAAGCGGAAAAGTAAAGGGAAAGGGAAGAGTGAGTACGAACCGCGATTAGAAGCAAAGAAGTACCGTCGGATTTCTCGTCGGACTCAGCAGCAGTCCCTTGAAGAATTGTATCAAGATGCTGATCTTTGATGGGGGGATGGGACTATTCAGGTTGCCAGGGTAGCCAGTCTTCTAAGAGCGCCTGTTCCAGGGTAAAACAGGGTTGTTCGGGGATGAGATTTGCCTCAAGTCCGCTAGCTTTGAGGAATATCTTTCTCCCTTTAGCATATTCCCGAGCAAAATTTTCCTGGAGAAAGTTTTTGAGGCTGGGGCTATCTTTGAGAATATCCATAATCTCAATGCGAAAATTGATAATCTCCAAATTCCAGCTTCTAAAACACAGTTCTCGCTCAGATTGCCAATATTTAATCTTGAGCAAGTGTTCGCAAAGTCGCCTTAAAAAGCTAGCAATTGCGCGTCGATCGCTTTGACCCAAAGTTTCTATCTCCTCAATTAAATTATCTAGATCTATATTGGTAAAATCACCCACTCTCAACTGCGCCAGTATTTTCTCTAGCCACATTTGGTAGTCGGTTTCATATAGAGATGTTTTCACCTCAGTTTCCATGCTCATGGGTTTGTCTCTCCTTTTCATACAATACACTTTACAGGTCAGGGGTTATGGGGGCCGTAGGTGGTCTGCTGGGTCATTCGGTAGCTCTGGTGATAACGATCTGAGTCAAATTATAACAATTGCAAGAGTTAGTTATCAAATCCCTGGAGCAAGTCCATGAGAGATTCAATGCAGCGGTTCCGCTTGCGGTGTTGTGAGGGCCTCCTGTGAGTGGTTGAGACATAGGTGCGGATGGGTGAATGAGTGGAATTGAGGATGCGGTTATTCCGGTTGCCCGGGTAGCCAGTCTTCCTCTAGGGCCTTTTCCAGGGTAAAACAGGGTTGTTCGGGGATGAGATTTGCCTCAAGTCCGCTAGCTTTGAGGAAGATCTTTCTCCCATTACCATATTCCACCAGAAAATTATCCTGTAGATAGTTTTTCAAACTAGGGCTGCTTTTGAGTCTTCTTTGGATTTGCAGCCGAAAATTGGCGATCTCCGCCTCCCAGCCTCTCAAGCAATTTTCTCGTTCAGACTCCCAGTACTTCACCTTGAGGAGATGTTCGCAAAGCCTCATTAAATAGCTAGCAACTGCGTGCTTTTCACTTTTTCCCAAGTCTTCTATCTCTTCAATCAAATTTTCTATATCGATATTGGTAAAATTACCCACTCTCAAATGCATCAGGATTTTCTCTAGCCACATTTGGTAGTCCGTTTCATATAGAGATGTTTTCACCTCTGTTTTCATCATCACGATCATTCTCTCCTTTTCATACTGTTTACAGGGCGATCGCACTTTTTGCATAGCAGGGGATCTTCATACTTGCCCTCCCAGACAAGTTCCGAACTGCCAAGAATGAGATGCATCGGTTGGGTTTCGTGCGGATACCCAACCTACGAACTACTCTGTTTTCCATTCTGTTTCTGGAATATTGGCGCTCACCATAATATTGCGTAGGGTGCCGATGGGGAGATCTCGTCCTTTGTGATAGGTAACGATCGCCTGAAGTTTGTATTCGGGATTTCGCCACTTCCGATGACTCCCTTTCTGGGACACTAGCTCAAATCCATATCGCGCCAATATCCGTTCGGTATCATCTGCATTCATGCGTCTAATACGAGTCATCCCACCGATACCTCTCGTAAAACCGCACCTGATTTTAATTCTATGGGATCTGGTTCTAGATAAAGAGCGATCGCCTCGCGAATATTTTCTAAAGCTTCTGCTTCCGTTTCCCCAGTGGAAACGCAACCGGGTAATTCCGGACACCAAACCGCCCAATCCCCTGTTTCCGAATCTTTTTCAAGAATTACACGCCATTTCATAAGCTGTGTGCATTTGCATCAAGTTAAAACTTAGAGCTTTATCGCCACGATTAGCGATAGCGATCGCACCGCCCGAGGATAAGCGATCGCCCTGTCTCTGCTTTGACTGGCATCCGATCGGAGCCCCGTCTTTTCTTAGCTTAACCCATGGGACTGCCGACTGTCAAGTGCGAAGTATAACTCGGAACTCACTTTTTTGACGATGAGGATTTATTCCTGTAATATTGCAATTAACTTAGTGACTATCTCCGTTGTTTTATCAGAGCTTAACTTCCCTGCTTTATAGGCAATAATTCGTTCATTTGCAGTAAATAATCGATTAGATTTGACATAACTCTTTCTATTCAAGCTGCCTGTTTCAAAATCATCATTCTCGATCGCAGTTGTGTAATCATCATCTGCCGGCTGACTTGTAATCAAGCAGAGAATTAAATCGTTCTTTGGTAACTCCGCAATGACTAGAGCCGGTCGTCGTTTAGTGCTCGTTAAGTCTGAGAATGGAAAAGGAACGATAACCACATCACCTTTTACAAATGCTGCCATGCTTCATCCTCTTCAGTAGTTAACCAATACTCTGCCAAACTCGCTTCACTCAACAAACTTATCTCCAATTCCTCTTTTTGAGCTTCTCTAGCTTCAAGGAACAATAAAAAATCTAAAACTTCCTTGAGTGTCGATTCCGATGTTTTTTCTATCTTTGTTAATAATACTTCCTTAACTGACCTGGTCACGATCATCTCTCCTTAAACACAAAATTATGGTTCATCTTGATGTGACTAAAAGCACTATTTGTTGCGGTTCGGATTCATCTGCTTACCCCTGTTGCCTTGATTCTGAGCGTACTGCTTGTTTACACCATCCATACCCTTGTTGGGGTTCTGCTGGTTCGCACTATTGTCCTCCGGCTTGATTTTATTCTCCAACTTTCTTACCTCCTTTCGTGAATATTAAGTATCTACCAGGGAAGCTTAATGCTTCATGTTTCTACCTTAAACGCTTCTGGGTTCGGATGCCAACCCCTTGTAACAATTCTTTATATTTCCTGACCTTAAACACACAACAGCACCCGGTTCGCCCGACCGATTGACCTCCTCTCTACCGGTGATTGGCGTTGCACAATTACGGGATGATGGGCATAGTTGCAGAAGTCTTAAACCTAGACTACAAGCCAGTTTCAGTTATGTGGATTTTAGCTGGAGTTGCACTGATAACTCAGTTCCCTTGCTCCCAACTCTCTATATTGAGGAAGTTTCCGCCTTTTGGTTGGGTGCTGTTGTGGTTTGACGAGACAGATTTAATTTAAACAGCTTTTTTCTTCTTTTCTCTCAACGTGAGCAGACTGCTAGGCGCGTGTTTCTCGGACAGTATCGCGCTGCGCCTGGCGATCGCGATTAGCCATCTATATCATCTCTCTCGCTGATGCCAGTCCCCTTTTCCAATCCCCCTTCGTCGGTCACCATTGCAGAGGATCGACATCTATCATGATACTAACAGAAGAGGGACAATGGCTGCGCAACTCCATCAAATCTGGTAACTGTACGGGATTTACTGGAGAAAACTTCAGCAAAATTTGCCAGCGATAGCGATTAGCTACCCGCAGAATAGTAGATGGTGCTGGTCCCAACAGTTGGTAATCATCATTCTCGGGAGTCAGCACCTCTGCCAACTTTAGGGCAGTTGCTTCCACCTCCTTTAAATCTAAACCACTCACTCGTAATAAAATCAAGCGTCCGTAGGGAGGATAATTGAACTCAGCCCGTTCTGCTAATTCCCTATCCACGAAAGACCAGTAATCATGATGCTGCACAGTTTGAATTACTGGATGTTCTGGCGAATAAGTCTGAATAATTACCTTACCAGGATCCTCGTCGCCACGTCCCGCACGACCTGCCACTTGCGCTAATATTTGAAATGCCCTCTCATTAGCTCGATAATCGGCAAAATTTAACAAGCCATCTGCCGAGACAACCCCCACCAGAGTTACTGCTGCTATATCTAGTCCTTTGGTAATCATTTGCGTTCCCAGCAGGATATCTGCTTTCCCATTGGCAAATTGGGAGAGCAATGTCCGATGGGCATCTTTGGTCCGAGTGGTATCGCTATCAAATCTGATGCACCGCAGGGATGGGTAATGTTTGGCTAATTCCTGGGCAACTTTCTGCGTGCCACTGCCGAAATGTTTCAGGTAGGGAGAATTACATTCCGGACATTGTTGAGGTTGGACTTCGATATAATTGCAATAATGACAGCGCAACAGTTGGGTTGCCCCAGACTGGGTGTAGTGATAGGATAAGGAGACATCGCAATGGGGACATTCCATCACGTACCCGCAACTGCGGCAAGCAACAAAGGTACTGTGTCCCCGCCGATGGATGAATAAAATTCCCTGTTTCTTTTCATGGATTAATCTTTGTAACTCTTTTTGCAGGGAACGACTAAATATGGAGCGATTTCCGGCCTGGAACTCTCGCCGCATATCAACTATTTCTACTGGCGGCATGGGCCGCTGGGCAATGCGTTCTGGTAGAGAAAGGTAATATTTAGGAGTGGGTTCCTCTGGACTCTCCACTCCTGGGAAGGAGAGAAATTGGGCGCTACGAGTTACACTTGCCCAGGTTAACAAAGATGGAGTGGCGGAACCGAGGAGGAGGGGACAATTTTCTAATTCTGCCCGCCAAGCAGCTACAGTGCGAGCATGGTAAGTGGGACTGCGTTGGTCTTCCTTAAAGCTGCTGTCATGTTCTTCATCCAGGATAATTAAACCTAGCTTGGGTAAAGGGGCAAAAACTGCAGATCGCGTGCCGATCGCGATTTGAGGAACGCCCGTTAACATTTGTCGCCAGGTATCGTAGCGTTCCCCATCGGAGAGGGCGCTGTGATAAACAAAAATTTTCCCCGAACCAAAACGGGCCCGAAATCGATCGGTCAGTTGGGGGGTAAGTCCAATTTCGGGAACCAGCACTAGGGCCGATCGCCCGCTAGCTAAGATGGGGGCGATCGCCTGCAAGTAGACTTCAGTTTTTCCCGAACCGGTAACGCCGTGAAGCAACAGCAGGGAGTATCTCGTTTGCTTGGTAATGATATCAAGGGCTTTGGTTTGAGCTTCGGTAAGAACTTTGGGGCGATCGCGTTTTTGGGGGACTCCCAGATCTCGGCGCAACACTTCCCGTTCTTCGATCGCAATGCAACCCTTTTTTTCCAGGGCCTTTACTATAGTAGAACTCGTCTTAGATATCTGTAGCAACTCAGGCAACCACAACTCGCCACCCTGCTGTCTGAGAACTCCTAAGACTTCCTGTTCTCGCTTCGTCAACTCCGGAGTAAAAGTATCCCTAGTTAGAGTCACAGCTTCTTGCAGTTTGGGGCGGGGGGGTTTCGGCGGTTTCAGGTAGCTTTCCATCCAGCCACGCTGTAATAATGACTTCAATGAGCCATTAGCCCCTTTCACCTTACCCTGGAGCGCTTTCCAGGAAAGATCTTTTGTTTTGCTCGACTCCAGCACCTCCAGCAGCTGCCGCGCCACTGGTGTTAGCAAGGTATCATCGGCGATCGCCTTTCCCCCTGGGTAAGAGGGAGTGAGGCGGATCCGACGCTGCGATCGCCGCAACAATCCCGGCGGTAGGGCTATTCTAATCACCCGCATCAGTTCCGTATGGTAGTAAGAAGCTACCCGGTTTAATAGCTGCCAGTAGGTAGGCGGGAAGAACCCCGGGCTGACGACATCTCGAACATCCCGAATTTTGTCCGGGGTCAACCCAGCGGGGGGTTTATCCAGCAGCCTAATGGCGATCGCCCCCAACTGCTGCGGTCCAAACGGCACCTGCAATATATCCCCCGACGCTATTGACAAATCTGGCGGAATGTGGTATGTATATAAATTTGGCGACCGCCCGGGTGGCCCGTCCACTAAGACTTCTACCCACCTGTCAGTCGGAGTGTCTGTCCCAGAGTGGTAGTCCGATTTTTCTGAGGTTTGTAGTGAGGACGGAAAGTCCTCACTACAAACCTCAGTAGCCTCTGAAGCTACTACTACCGATGATGGACTACGGTCTGAATTATACATACCACCCCATAAAATAATTGATGCTGTGCTATTCTATCAAACTACGGACCCTATCGCGCTGAATCGGAATGTCTATTATAAATTCTGTGCCTTGTCCCGGTTGGGAAATACAATGCAACAACTGCCCTCCATGCTGGTGATAATTTGGTAACTAATTGATAACCCCAGTCCAGTTCCAAAACCGACTGGTTTGGTTGTGAAGAATGGGTCAAATGCCTAAACCAACTCTGAAAATATAAAAATAATTTTACACAAATACTTATACTTAATAATAAGGAAAAATTAAATGTTTTTATACCGATAATTATCCCCCGTATCACAGCAAGTACAATCCAGCAGAGCGCACCCCTGGTCGGTCGGAGCAGCACCGGAATGGGAGTTCACTCGAAACTGTAGAAACAGTACTAAAATTCGCCGAAACCCCGACATTCAAAGGGAAACAACCAGTCGTCGATGTCCCCTGCGTGCCGCGCGCGCAGCCATGTCCTCTGGGACAAGAGTTCTGGCAGAGATATCGAAAAGCTGATTAACAAGGTTTACCAGACCGGGGCGAAACTGGCACCGCAGGCAATGGCGGAGTTGGAAAAACAGTATCACAGACTCCCAAATTTGCGCCTTGTGGTTTGTCGAAATCGCGAGTCAACAACTTGACCGTTCGATCGTCTTTTTTCTGGTGTTCTCTAACATTTATTCGGATTTTGAGTGACGTTTTTCTTTCTAATCGAGGGAGATAATGTTTTAATCGACAGTTTTCACTCACGAAGTTGGGTGTGGTCAAAAATAGTTGCATAGGGTATCCCGCTGCAACCATTTTTGACCACACCCGTTTTGAGAACAACATTTTCAGCAAAAGAGCGAGAAACCGTTGTTCTTCCGCAGAAATTTGCACATCGTGGTCCAAGCAAGTCCCGAAGGGAGACGCCCGTCCTACACAGTGGCTGTGTCGGTTGTCAACACTAGGCGTTCTATACAGTAAGGTTTATGCTAACGAATGTACTGTGCCCCCTGGAAGCTTTCGGTATCCCCTGGGAGCTTGATGTCCCCCGGACGCTATTAGAAACCCGGGGGACATCATCTGAGCACTACCCAGGGATACCGAACTCGCACGTTCCCAGGCAGAGCCGTGGGAACGAGGGGGGGGACACAGACGGCAACTCAGGCCGCTAGAACATACACCTGTGGCTTTACCCCAGGGTAAGACAAGAGAGTAGCATGACAGTAACTGTAGAACGCAATCCCAAAATCTTCCAAGGTCTAACGGCGGCGGAAGTGGAGTTCTCTCGGCAAAAATATGGCTCCAACCTCCTGACACCACCGGAACGAGACCCTTGGTGGCAACTGTTTCTGGAAAAATTTGAAGACCCGATCATCCGCATTCTCATGGTCGCCGCTTTCCTGGCGATCGTGGTGGGGATTTTCGATGGCAATATTACCGAAGGCATCGGCATTGTCATCGCCATCCTGCTGGCAACCACCGTGGCCTTCTTTAACGAATACAAGGCCAACGAGGAATTCGAGATCCTCAACCAAGTCAACGATGAGGTTCCCATCAAGGTCATTCGGGAGGGCAACTTTACAACGGTCCCCAAGAAAGACCTGGTGGTGGGAGATATCGTATTTCTGGAAATTGGTGAAGAAGTCCCCGCAGACGGTCAAGTCCTGGAAGCGGTTTCCCTGCAAATAAATGAAGCTAGCTTGACAGGGGAAGGGGTTCCCGTCACCAAGGTGGCCACAGAAATGGCTGACAAATATGCCGCAGATTTTTCTGAGGTTTGTAGTGAGGACGGAAAGTCCTCACTACAAACCTCAGTACATGAAACGGCCTATCCGGCAGATAAAGCCCTGCGGGGCACCATTATTGCCGACGGACGCGCTACCCTGGAACTGACGGCGGTGGGGGACGGCGCGGAAATTGGCAAAACCTCCCAGGCGGCGACGATTGAGTCGGACCAAGATACGCCCCTGAATATCCAACTGGACCGCCTCAGCAGACTGATCGGAGTTCTGGGCTTTGCAGTCGCAGTCCTGATCGACATTGCCCTGATAGTACGGGGCATCCTGACCGGAGATCTAAATCTGACCCCGGGACAATGGTATTTTACAGGACTGCTCGCCGTGAGCGCGCTCGCGCTCGGGTTAGTTCGGGTTTGGTTACCCATTGTCTACGATGCGATCGAACTAACGGGGGGAGAAGCGGAACCCCCAGAATGGCTGGAAAATGAAAGTCTGTTAGGATGGGCAATCAATATCGGTTTAGCATTAGCCGTCTTTGGTGCGGGCATAGGTCTGGGTTATGCTTTTAACTGGATACCCCAGTCTCCCAGCGATTGGATCCCCACTCACGTGGCCACGGAATTTCTCACCTACTTTATGATCGCGGTGACGATCATAGTGGTCGCGGTCCCCGAAGGTTTAGCCTTGAGTGTCACCCTCTCTCTGGCCTACAGCATGCGCAAGATGACCCAGCAGAATAACCTGGTGCGGCGGATGAATGCTTGCGAAACCATCGGCGCAGCGACGGCGATCTGTTCGGATAAAACGGGCACCCTGACTCTGAATGCCATGCGGGTTTTCGACATCAAATTTCCTTACCTGACAGGAGAAATTACTGGCGATACTCTCAAGGATGCTGGCAAGCTAGTGGTAGAAGCCATTACTGTCAACACGACCGCTAATTTAGAGAAAAAATCTGACGCTGCCCCAAATGTCCTGGGAAACCCCACGGAGGGGGCCCTGCTGTTATGGTTGGACGATCGGGAAGTACCCTACTTTGAAAAGCGGGAGGAGTTTCCCATTACCTATCAATGGACTTTTTCCACGGAACGCAAGTACATGGCAACCCTGGGAAATTCCCTGGTTACGGGTAACAGCATCCTGCATATTAAAGGTGCCCCGGAAATTCTCCTCGATCGCTGTAACTCCATTCTCACCCCGGACGGCATTCAGCCCCTAGGGGAGTCCATAGCAGCAGAACTCAACTCATATCAAGAACGGGGGATGCGGACCTTGGGGTTTGCCTATCGGGAAAATGTGGAGTATGTTGAAGGGGTCGAGATCGATAACCTGGCACGAGATTTGATCTGGCTGGGGTTTGCCGCGATCGCGGATCCGGTCCGTCCCGACGTACCTGCTGCTGTGGCTGTCTGTCAAAAAGCAGGAGTGATGGTAAAGGTAGTCACCGGAGATATCTTACCCACAGCTAAGGAAGTTGCCCGGGCGATCGGCTTAGCAAAGGAAAACGATCCGTCCGACTGCTTCCTGACCGGTCCCGAATTTGCGGCGATGGACGATCGAACCGCTAAAGCAGCGGCCATGAAGTTGAAAGTCTTAGCCCGATCTCGTCCATTAGACAAGCTGCGGTTAGTGAAGCTGCTGCAAGATAGCGGTCAAGTAGTAGCAGTGACTGGAGACGGCACCAATGATGCCCCAGCATTAAATCAAGCCCAAGTTGGTTTAGCAATGGGCAAAACTGGCACTTCCGTTGCCAAGGAAGCCAGTGATATCATTATTCTGGATGACTCCTTCGGCAGTATCGAAAATGCCGTCATGTGGGGGCGATCGCTGTACCAGAACATCCAGAAATTCATCTTATTCCAGTCTACCATCAACGTAGCTGCATGTTTCATCGCCTTATTAGGGCCCTTCATCGGCATCAACTTGCCGTTGACCGTAGTGCAGCTGTTATGGGTAAACTTGATCATGGATACCTTTGCGGCCTTAGCCCTAGCAACGGAACCACCCAGCGAGAAAGTAATGAACGATCCCCCACGAGATCCAGAAGCCTTTATCATCTCCAAACCGATGGCCGTGAGTATATTCAGTGTGGGCATCATCTTTCTGGTGTTTCTAGTTGGCTTCCTGCTGAAGATCCAGCAAGATGGCGATGTTAATCCCTACGAACTATCTCTGTTCTTCAGCACCTTCATCATGTTACAATTCTGGAATATGTTCAATGCCAAATGCTTTGGCTTGAACAATTCCGCCTTCTCCAAGGTATGGGAAAACCGAGGGTTTATCACCATTGCCTTACTGATTTTCGTCGGTCAAATATTGATGGTGCAATTTGGGGGCGACTTTTTCCGCACCGTACCAATATCCTTGCATGATTGGTTAATAATTATCGGTGGCACTTCCGTAGTGCTGTGGATAGGGGAAATCTGGCGGTTGATTTCTCGCCTGACCAAAAAGTCAGATTCTGCGACGGCGGCGGCGACAAGCTAAGAGATATCTTGGCCACGGTACCGCCTTGACGATCGGATAGAAAGGTGGGTGGGCAGGCTGGGGGTACTGGCAGAGCGCGTTCCCAGGCTCTGCCGCCAGAGTCAGGGAACGCGCTCTGGCGTGAGTCAACGATCGCTCTTATACTATCCCTCGTTGCTAGTTTCTAGCTAGCAACGTTTCCAAGAGGCTCTGCGAGTCAGGGAACGAGATAACTAGATATGGCGAATAAATATGTTCGCCTTCCTCACGGTTTCTTGACCACTAAACAACGAGCCATCTTATCGTGAAGGGCTTGCTTCTTTTTGGTCTTTCCCGCCATGATGAAACCAATAAAGATAGTTATTACGGAAATTGTTTTACCCCAAAACCTGCCATTTGCTCGACCAAACGAAATGCGATCGCCCTTTAAGTTAGTCACAGCTATTCTCATAATATTTTTGCCAAAAGTTACTCTCTGAGGAAAACTTTCCAGCAAAGTAAAGCCACTTCAAAACCACAGGTAGGATAGCATATATAGCAATAATTATTATTTTTTTCCACCAGGTCAGGTATGGTAATTACTTATAATCACGATCGTGAAAACAATAAGCCATAAAAATCCGCCTCCTAATCCTGTAATGCTTCCTCCTACAATAAATGCTTCATTTTGATATGAAAAAAGATCGACAAATACAAGAGGTACACTTAATACGCCGCCTATAACAAATCCAGAGATACCCAAAATTACCCTATCTAGGAGATAAGCTGCAAAACGACGCCAAAATCCGGCATACTCGGGGCTAACTACTGTTGAAGATGATGTAGATGAAACCACCTTTCGAGTTTTTGGGTTTTGGGAAGTAGCAGAACCTGGCTGATACAACTCCCTGTCAATCTCCTGCAACTGTTGCAGAATTACCTGAGTATTGGCAGGGCGCTGACTGGCTTTAGCCGCCATCATCCGATCGATTAAATTTGCTTGCTGAGGCGAAATGTTAGAAGCCCGATCGCGCCAACGTAACTCATTGTTATAATGGTCGTAAATATCTGTGTCAGTATACAGCTTGTTCGCTATTTAATTAGTACAATAACAGCATTTAGTAAACCAGTTCTTAAACGTATTTGTTCCCATC
>JACOMV010000218.1 GCA_014324065.1 Hormoscilla sp. SP12CHS1
AGGGCTAATGATTCCCTGGTAACGCTCCCCTTTCTTGATTTGTGTCAAGTCAGTTTACTTTAAACGAATCGCACAGTACCGATAGCATTAGCTAAATGCTGGTGAGTCAGCTTGACATTCAGGCGAGTTCCCTCCGATACTGGCTGACCGATTTCCTCCTTTAACAATAGCAGCAGATGCACGAGTCGGTCTTTAACCCGCTGATGGCCCACTAGGGCCAACATGGCCTCCGTTTGCCGCAACCGGCGGTTCAGTTGACGCCAAATACTGTGAGCCAGGGTAGGAGACTGGTCCACCTCCGATACCGTCAAACGCATTAAATCCACATCTGATAATGCCGTTGCGTAGTAGGCATCGATCGCCGTCAGAGGCAGACCAAAGGGCATATAATCAGCGGCCAAACCCAGCAAACCCTCTTCCCCACTGGGATAGAGAATATTCAATTGCACCACACCCCGATAGACCACCCAGATATCCCGATCGCCCATGGGAATATTTTGACCGCTACAGAAAAAGCTGAGACTGCGTTCTTGATATATTTCTTCCAGCAACTGACGTAAATCTCGTTCATCAACTGCCTCTGACGCCAAAGAATAGACCATATCACTTACCCGGGGTTAAAAACTCGGCTACTATTTTATATCTGACAGCTAAAGAACGGGTTATTTCTAGGTTTGCTGGAGGTTAAGATTTGGTTTTGGTACAGTTATCGCAGTGACCGCAGCGATAATTAGTAGCAGGAGTAAAGCCGAAGGCTGTTAATAAAAACTTCCAGCGACAATCACGGGTTGTCAGATACTTTTCCATTAGTAGGGCGGCCCGGGATTGGTCGGATGGCTGCGCTTTTACCGCGCGCTCGATCTTATAATGGAAGGGGTCGAGCCATTTTAGCTGTCCGCTGCTGTGGAGAAGAGAAAGGGCGATCGGGCCATCCTTAAATTCAGCTTTCATAGAGTCAACATTGCCCTTAACGGGGAGATTTTTCGCCAATTGCTGAGCCTTTTGATATTGCTGGCGCATTTTATCCGTAAAAAACTGCCGTCGTTGCTTATCTGCCGGGTCTAACAATCCCGTCGGTTCGCTAATCAGGGTGAGGGCATCAGCCAGTTTACCATCTCTGCCACCACGTCCCACTTCTTGGACATATTCCGATAATAGCAGAGGCGAGTGGAAATGAATCACCCAGCGGACATCGGGCTTATTTATCCCCATGCCAAAGGCGCAACTACAGACAACAAACTGAATCTTACCACTCTGCCAATCCTTTTCAATAGCACGGCGTTCGTCGGGACTCAACCCCGCGTGGTAAGCAGCGGTCTGGAAGCGACTTTCCCCCAGCCACCCCGCCAGTTCCTCGCTATCTCGCCTAGTTCTAACATACACTAAACCAGATTGTTTGCCTCTAGCTTGGATATACTTTAACAACTGTTGGCGGCGTCCCCGGGGAGTCCAGACAATTTGCACCTTTAAGTTTAAGTTAGCACGATAGGGGTTGAGTAAGAAAGGTTGGGGTTTGCGCAGTTGTAAGACTTTGCGAATAATCTGCTGTGCATCCGGGTCCGCCGTAGCCGTGAAAGCCGCGATCGGGAGTTTCGTCCCCGGCGGTTTCCACTGTAACAAAGCGGGACGGACAGCCCCCAACCGGCGATAAGCGGGACGAAAAATTTCCCCCCACTGTACCAGACAATGAGCTTCATCGAGAATCAAGCCATTAATCTGCAACTGGGGTTGAGACAACCGTTCCCAAACCGGGGGACTCAACAAGGTTTCTGGGGAAAGGTAAAGTAACCGCAACTGTTGTTTTTCCAATGCTTGCAGAGTTTTTTTCTTATCTCTGGTTGACAATTCACTATGAATTAAAGCCGCATGCAGATGTAGCTGACGTAATTCCTGCACCTGATTTTCCATCAGGGCCACCAGGGGAGAAACCACCAGAGTCACTCCCGATTGTAGCAAAGCTGGGAGTTGGAAGCAAATCGACTTTCCCCCGCCCGTTGGCATCACGATCAAAGCATCCCGTTGTGCCAAGAGACTGCGAATAATTTCCCCTTGGGGCGGCCGAAAATCCTCATAACCCCAAATTCTCTGGAACTCCGCCCTGACCTCGTTGAAATCTATCATGTCAATACCTGCTTTTCCTTGCTTTCCCGGTAGCCCGCAGGGGGTTCAAACCCCCTGCTAATAGCTAAAGTCGGTTAAAACCGACTACAAATATTGTCTATCTATTATAGCATTTTTTCTATCATTACCAGGGTCTCCCTGGTAATGATATTATAGAGGCTCTGCCTCTTCTTGTCAAATCAATTTTCTCTCGTCTCTCGTTACCAGGGTCTCCCTAGTAATGATATTATAGAGGCTCTGCCTCTTCTTGTCAAATCAAGCATCCGAGATTATTTGCCTCAAACCATTTTCCGTACAAACAGCTTGTAAGGGGCGGTCCCACTCTTCTGTAGGTAACAGTGGGAAAAAGGCTTCCTCAAATATAATGCCGATCGTCCGATGAGATGACCATTCCGAGTCCGCACTCAGGAGGCGATCGTAAAAACCGCCACCATAACCCAAGCGATAGCCGCGTTCGTCACAGGCGATCGCGGGTACGAGGATTAAATCTACCGCATCTGGCTGTAGGGTGGGGGAATCAGCCGAGGGTTCAAAAATGCCATAAAGATTTTTTTCCAGGGGTTCTCCGGGCTGCCAGGGGTGCCAGGAAAGAGATTTCCCAACGCATCTAGGAAATCCCCAAGTATGGTTATCTGTAAACAGGGGACTGAGGTCCGGTTCTTGGCGAAAGCTGAAGTAAGCTAGCACCGTTCTCCCCTCCGCAAACCAAGGTAAAGATTGCAGGTGGCTACAGATGCGATCGCTCTTTTCGCGCCATTCTTCCACTGACATATCCTTGCGGGTTTTGAGGAGCGATCGTCTTAATTTTGCTTTTTCCATTATGATCTATTAACATAGGGTATATCTGGATTATATCATACTGCTATTCCTTCTCTACGAACATTTCTGAAAAATCCACCATTATTATGCTGAAATTGATCCAGTGTGGCTAATACACAACTAATTATAACATTATACTATAGACAAATTTCTGCAACTGTAAAGCTAATTCGCTCATTTTCATATCCATAATTAAAGGGCTGGTTGAGAACAATTAAGATATCAATATCGGAGTCAGGTCTAGCATCGCCTCTAGCTTGAGATCCAAACAGCACTATTTTAACTAATTGTTCCCCATACATCCTTTCAAGGGCTTGGCGGAGTTGGGCGATAATTACTGTTAACCTATCTTTCATCTTACTCCTCCATATCATGCTACGTCAAGGTCTTGACAATTGATGCGATCGCGCTTTTCTCCTCATGGGTTTTCCCTCCTTCCCCTAGGACCGGCGGCCAACTATTGCCTCTAACCCTCTGTCCCTATTTTAGAGTATATTTACCCTCATGGTGGGCGGTGCTCACTCTACATTTAGTAACAGATCGCCATATCGATCTAAAATTTTATTATTTCTTTACATCGATCGATAACGATCGTGGCTATAATGAAGGTAGCGGGAAAACAGTCATCCACTGATTACCGACGATCTAGATTAGACTTAGGATAATGATTCAGACCGCTACGCCACCGCTGACATTAGCAGCGTTTTTGAAACTCCCAGAGACAAAACCTGCTTCTGAATTCATAAAAGGCGAGATTCGTCAAAAGCCAATGCCCAAAGGGAGACACAGCCGTTTGCAAGGCAAGCTTTGTGCTGTCATCAATCAAATTACCGAAGAACCAAGAATCGCCTACGCTTTCCCCGAACTACGGTGCAGTTTTGGCGATCGCTCCATCGTACCCGATATCGCCATCTTTCTGTGGGATCGGATCCCCTTTGTCGAAGGCCAAGTCCCCGATCGCTTCGATATACCGCCAGACTGGGCGATCGAAATCCTCTCCCCCGAACAGTCATCTAATCAAGTCATTGGCAACATTCTCTACTGTCTGGAAGCTGGCTGTAAATTAGGCTGGTTCATCGATCCGGACGACCTGAGTATTTTGGTATTGTATCCCCAACAACAACCCGTACTCCTGCACGGAAAGGATCCATTACCCATGTTACCAGAAATTGAATTGCAACTCACGGTCGCTCAAGTGTTTGGCTGGTTAAAAATGGGCGGCTAATACCCATTTTCTTTGGCGATGAAGGCGATGGCTTTTTTGGCCCCTGAATGTTAATTTTTGTAACTAGATCGCCATATTGTCATCTGAGCATTGCCCTACGACTATTCTGACTTTTCTACTAGCTTCCAGAACTCATCATGATTAATTCCGCCTGTTGCTTCGATACGTTGTTTAGCTGCATCCATAAGCTGATTAAATCTGGGATTGGAGGCTAACATTGTTCTATCTCCTCAGAATCTACCACCAAAGTCATTGCTGCTACCGGGCGATCGTTCTCTGTAATCACGATCGGATTACCATCAGCTTCTTTCAGATAATCACTGAACCTTACTTTTATTTCAGTAATCGGTACTTTTTTCATTGTTATAACTCTTCTTTCTATTTCTCGAAGGTATTTTTAACTTCACAAGATGTTAGCCCATTCGCTTTTTTGATAAAAAATTTATCAAAACTGTACAAGCAATCGTGCTGCTGACTTTGAGCTAAATGAAAAGCATCCGCAAAATTTAAACCATTTTCATGCCATTCTATGGCTCTATGAACTAAATTTGAGTTGCCAGATAAACGTTTGGTAAGCCAAAAAATTTTCTGAAAACCCTACAAATTTCGGCAGGTTTAAACTTGTAAGCAAACCTGAGAACCCATTCAGTTTCTAAGATTACTGTATCTGGTATAAAAACATCCTGGGTTTTAAAAATTTATCGACTTTTTTAGTACTGCAATTCATCGTCTTGAGTCAAAAAACGTACTACAATATTAGTATCAACTGCAACCATTCTTTCACTCATGCCATTGCTCCTTTATTCCTTGACCAATGGCATCGTTCATATCTTCTATGGTTTTGGGTGGACCTTCATATTTTAAACAACCCGCTACCTCACTTAAAGTTGTTTGAAGAAAAGGCTTTTTCGGCTTAATCATAATCCCCTCGCCCGTGTCCCGTGTCTATCAATATTAATTCTTGACAGGCTTCCCAGTCGTAAGCTTTTTGCATTTCTTGAGGAATTATTATGTGTCCTTGTTGAGATACTATCGTGATTTCCATGGGCTGACAACTTCAAAATTTTCTCTTGCTGCGATCGTATTCATCGGTAACCAAGAACCCCCGGCTGACTACTCAGGGTGCTGTCGATACCAGTCGATCGTATTTTTCAGCCCCTGCTTAAACTCCATATGGGCAGTAAAGCCAAACTTCTCTTTCGCCCGTTCCGTATCCAAATACCGCCTGGGCTGACCATTGGGCTTATCCGTTTCCCAGACAAGTTCCCCATCAAATTCCATCAATTCGCAAATTAATTCTACCAAATCGCGAATCGTAATTTCATAATGGGTTCCCAGGTTAACAGGGTCGGGGTCATTGTATTTCTGAGTCGCCATTACAATAGCCCGCGCCGCATCAGTCGAGTAAAGAAACTCGCGACTGGGAGTGCCATCACCCCAGACTGGCAATGTCTTCTCTCCCCGTTGCTGGGCCTCGTGTACCTTGCGAATTAAAGCCGGAATCACGTGGGAACTACTGGGGTCAAAGTTATCCTCGGGACCGTACAAATTTACAGGCAACAGGAAAATGCTATTAAAACCGTACTGTTGCCGATAAGACTGGAGTTGAATTAATAGGGCTTTCTTAGCAATGCCCCCTATGGCATTGGTCTCCTCCGGATAGCCATTCCAGAGGTCATCTTCCTTGAAGGGTACGGGGGTGAATTTGGGATAGGCGCAGATACTGCCCACACAGACGAATTTCTCTACCCCTGCTTGATAGGCAGCATGAATTAGCTGGGTGCCCATCATCAGATTGTCGTAAAATAATTCTGCTGGTTTTTCCCGGTTCAGACCGATGCCACCCACGTGGGCTGCCAGATGAATGATAATTTCCTGATTTTGCACCACTCGCTGGCAGGCATCCATCTCCCGCAGGTCGTAGTCCCGCGATCGGGGTATAGTAATCTTCTGAAGATTCGCCCCCGCCTTCACCAATTGGTCTACAACCTGACGCCCCAGAAAACCCGCCCCACCCGTCACCAAAATCAGTTTTTCTTTTAAATCTAAATCCGTCATTATTATCCTCCCCGAAACATCAACTAATCAAACCCATTGCCCGAAAGGATAACCTGCTGTTCCAGGGATTTGATATCAGCATCTACCATTAACTCCACCAACTCCTTAAAAGTGACAGAGGGTTGCCAACCTAACTTTTGCCGCGCCTTAGTCGAGTCGCCAATTAATAGATCCACCTTCGCTGGGCGCAGATAACGTTTATCGAACTCCACGTAGTCCTGCCAATTTAAGTTGACATAGTTGAATGCCAGGTCGAGAAACTCCCGAATCGAGTGAGTTTCATTCGTAGCGATCACGTAATCATCCGGCTGGTCTTGCTGAAGCATCATCCACATCGCCCGCACGTAGTCCTTGGCATGGCCCCAGTCCCGCTTCGCATCCAGATTCCCCAGGAAAAGTTTTTTCTGTTTGCTAGCCACAATTCGGGCCACAGCCCGGGTAATCTTGCGCGTCACAAAAGTCTCCCCCCGACGGGGCGATTCATGGTTAAATAATATGCCATTACAAGCAAATAGCTTCTAAGATTCCCGATAGTTGATTGTCTGCCAATGGGCGTAAACCTTAGCACAGGAATAAGGACTGCGGGGATAAAAAGGAGTCGTCTCCTTCTGGGGTACTTCCTGTACGTTGCCGAACATCTCAGAAGAACCCGCCTGATAGAACCGCACCTCAATCCCAGTACGGTGCTGGTAGTCCCGGATCGCTTCCAACAGGCGCAATGTCCCCATTGCCACAGTATCAACCGTATATTCGGGAGTGTCAAAACTTACCCGCACGTGGGATTGAGCCCCCAAGTTGTAAACCTCTACTGGCTGAACTTCCTCCAATACCCGCCGCAGGGTGGTGCCATCGGTTAAGTCACCGAAATGCAGAAACAACCGTGCATCCTGGCTATGCGGGTCCACATACATATGATCGATCCGATCGGTATTAAAAGTTGAAGACCGTCGGATAATACCGTGAACCTCATAGCCCTTGGACAGCAAAAACTCACTCAGGTAAGAGCCGTCTTGACCAGTAATGCCGGTGATTAATGCCCGCTTGCCTTGCGTCATACTCGATGTCCTTCTTGGTCGGGGTCGAACTGGGGGTCACCCCCCAAACAACACAACTAATACTAACTGCCATTTCCCTTTTGGGCCAGCGCATAAAGCCTGATTTCGCTGGATTCTCTTCA
>JACOMV010000219.1 GCA_014324065.1 Hormoscilla sp. SP12CHS1
TTCAATGCCATTTGCTCCCGAGAATCCAATTTAGTGGATAAGGTACAGATACTAGACGGGGAGATTTTTAAACTATTACGCTTGATTGGCTTGCAACAGTCTGTCGATGCTCTTGAGCTACTTAAGTTCTCAACTGACGACAGATGAATGGAAAAAGGGTATCAGGTTCAGGGTACCGTAGCCTAGGAGTAAAATATTTCGTGTTGTTTGGTCCGATAGAAGTAGAATCACCCTATTTATGGAACCGCAAGACAAAACAGGGGACTCGTCCAGTTAAAAATCAATTAGGCATTACTAAAGTCGGGCGTTCTCCAGCCTTATAAGAAGCTTTGGTATCTTTGGGAATCAATCAATCTTATCAACAAGCGGGTAAACAATTTGAACAACACTATGGATGGAATATAGATCGCTATCGAGTCAGAAGAGCGGTAGCCATTATCGCTCCACAGGCAGAGGAGTATGTGTCCCAACGACTAGAGCATTCAAGAGCAGAATATGATAAACCCCTGCAGAGCGGATTTTTGAACTGATTTCAACTAAAATTGACTATCGAATGCCTACAGATTATGATTTGCATCGACAACTGCTAGACCAAATGTCCGTATCTATTCCGGAAGTTAGAGAAGCTATAATCTCTGAAGAAACAAAACAATGCCGAAGCACTACCCTAAAAACGCAGTTTATGACCGTTTGGAGTATAGAGGAGTTCCGCCGTTTTCGTCATGTTGTTAGAAGTATATATGCTTATCAGTTAGAAACAAGTAGAGTTATGGAGTTAGCACGATTTGTGTTGACTTGTAACCAGCATTTTACCTCGGAAGTTCGACAGTTCTGTACAAGTATTGGTGCTTGAGTAAAAAACCTAGCAAGGATATTATTGTTAGAACTATTGCGATCGCCCTTCGTTCTCCCAGGAAGCCAGATCGCTAGTTGCCAAATAAGTGCGATCGCCCCCTGTTTCCCTCGCAGGCGATCTCCTTTAGTTTTAGTCCAACAGATAAAACGACGCGCTTTCTATTTCCCAGTCTACCCATTCTAACGGATTCTTGAAAACTCCTTCTAGTTCGTACAAGGTAACGGGTTCGTCCTGAGTAAATCGATCGTCTATTATAGTTCGCTGCATCTGTTCGCACGGTATTCGATCCGGGCGTTTCTTCAACATACCCTGTTATGTACCGACTTCTTCACTCCCTCGAATATTAGGCAGCATGACGGCAAAAAAATTACCTCGGAACTTTGATTTAACGGATGACTGGGTACGATATTATGGGTGGGGATCATTATTTTTTTCCTAAAAATCACGGGCTTTTCAAATTCACATTCTGTAAAGTGAACCAAATCAAAATGATTGCCCATTACATTCATTATATTTTCTCTAAAATTGTGGTTTTCACTGATTTTGAGGGGATGGGTATGCCATCGCTTCTAAAAAAACTTTGAGCAGCAAACCTATTCTCAAGTTCACCTAGATTTTGTAGGATACGTAATCCTAATTGTTCCAGTGCTGAATCTCCTAATTATAATCTGGTTTCGGGGTCTGGCAATTCCCCAAATTTATTCCCTTTGCTGGCGTTTATGTAAATTATACCTCCTGGTTTCAATACCTGTGCTGCAACTGACAAAAATGGAGCTTGCGGTCCGCTAACAATAATTTCGTCTACACTGTTGGGTGGGAAAATTTAGGTCAGATCTTTAACTGAGACTTTGATACCTGATTCGGCAATTATATCAATATTGATGGCATCTTCGACCTGGGAGGTTTTTCCCCCGAATAGATCCACTACGATCCTTTCCCCTGAAGCTAGTTTATTGGCAACGATCGCTGCTCCTTCCGTAATATTTAATGCTTCGCCGGTAATAACTAATCTCCTCCTATCGCTAATCGAGATATGTTAAGATTGTTGGATGAGAGGATTACTGCTATTGGTAATCGGATCCCTGCCTTAACACGGAGTATCGAAGAATTAAAGTTGATTGGAGTTTATTATGAGCGAAATACGACAAATTACCGACCCCGAAACTGTAAAACGGACGACGAAGATCGCTCATGGCGCTTGTCAGGAGATGGAGTTGGCAGGTTTGGAGTTGCTTTCTTGCGATCGATATGTTGGAACGTAATATTCGCTCTTCTGCGTTTGCGACGATTAAGACAGGTATCCTAGAAGATGCTACGATCGCCTTTTCAGTAGAAGCGATCGCCCCCTACAATCGCCTCCTATCCGAAATCGCCTCATCATCGGCATTCATGCCTATAATCAGACTCATCCTACCGATACCTCTCGTAAAACCGCGCCTGATGTTAATTCGATGGGATCTGGTTCATGATATTGCGCGATCGCCTCGCGAATATTTTCTAAGCCACCCGTTCCACTCACGGGGACCGTAACCATTCACCGAATCTCGCCACATTTGCACGTAGACTCGCCGACCGCGAATATTTGCTCCGCATACACGCAGATTAACGCTAGCAATGTTAATCTCAAGTCGGCTATATCCCTCAGAAAAAGTTAATCCATTAGTAGCAACAGGTACATTCTGAGAAGCTATCTTATCTTGGTAAGCCAGTGGTCCATAAGGCTTTCGTCAAAAATCATGCGGACTTCCTGACTTTGGCTGGCCGAACAACGCCCATTTACTTTCCGAGTCACGGCCAGATGTAAATGATACTTTCCTCCCTTACCAGTATTGCCCGATATCCCAATTATTTCCCCCTGCTGGATCCTTTTCCCTGGGCTGACGCTAAAACTTTCAAGATGTAAATACAATGAGCAATAGCCATCACCATGATCCAGAAGGATATATTTCCCCCCATATTGGTCTGTTGTTGTCGTTTCTACCCGACCGCTATGGATCGCTAAAACGGGATCTTTATACATGCCCATATCAATGGCATGTCGATTGGGACCGTGACTGCATTCGCCACCTGTTATCATCGGAATCGGATCTTGAGAAGGCCGATAAGGAAGCTTGATACCTCGCTACTCAGTTACCTGTGATTCGGCTATCAGTCCGCTTAAGCCTAATGAGCATAAATACAGCCCAGTCATGCTCGCAGCAGTGGCAAATATCTTTTGGCACTTCTTGAGTAACAACTTACAGATGATGGTGGTGAAAGTGCTCTCCTCTCCGCTTCTCCTGGCGTCGAAGCTCCGGGATGCGCACCCCGACTCTGTTCTCGTGACAGCACCCGAAGCGACGGTAGCGATGGCATCAATGCTCTCCGCGGAGAGGATGCGCCGTAAAGCGGGAATGAAAGGCGCCCTGACTGGTAGCCTAAGCCGGTTATCGTCGAGCAAGTAGCTATGGTGGACGAAAGTAAAGGTTTGTAAGCGTCGTTACTCGAAACCAGTGAAATAAGGCTGATACACTGGCCCCAAAAGGGGGAAGGATATAGGTCTAGGTACTGGCGATTATCATCCCGACCAGCAAGCACTGACAATAAACCCCGCGTATAAAACCCACCTAAAGCTACAATCAATAAGGAGACTTTCTCTAGTATTGACAGCTACCTTTGGTGTATCCTATGGAATTGGGCAAAAAGGAGACACCCAAACAAGTCAAAACATTGGATAGCTGAAAACTATTGGTCAGTAGACCAAGATGGACAGTGGCGGTGAAGGTGCAAGACGAAAAGGGGAGAAATCGTGCTACTAAATCACAGTAATGTGGAAATAGTGAGGCACATAAAGGTAAAAGGAATAGCAAGCCCAGGAGATGGTAATCTTACATATTGGAGTACGAGACTAGGCAGGAGTCCTGAGTTAAGTAATAGAGTAGCCAACCTACTCAAGAAACAAAAGGGCAAATGCCGGGAGTGCGGACTGACGTTTAGGAACGAAGATAGTTGGGAAGTAGACCACATTAAACCACTCTTATTAGGTGGTAAAGACCGGTGGGATAATATTCAGCTATGACACAAACATTGCCACGATAGAAAGACTGCCAGAGATGGTAGTTGCCGTATCCATGAAAAGGATGGCTTGATCGAGGAGCCGGATGAGGCGAAAGTCTCACGTCCGGTTTTGAAGACTCCTCGGTACGGTGACGTACCGGCTTAGTTTAACAGGTTCTCGTTTCTCTTGATTCCCAATCGGGCGAGAAAGTATTATCAAGAATGTTTGCAGAGGGGCCAAAAAATCAGTCGGACAGATATGATGGCAGGAGTGCTGCTGCAAATGGCTAAATTAGCCGAAAGAAAGAATAACTATCAAGAGGCGCTGGAATTGGCAAGTGAAGCAGAGCGGGTTGCTGGTACGGAAATTATATCAGTGCGCGATCGGGCTGCTAAGTTCAAGGAAGAAATATTGACAAAAATCAACAGTCAAAAACTAGCTATGGTCCAGGCGAAAAACCAGGGACAAAGCGCTGACTACAAGCAAAAAGAATGCCAGGTTGTGGTTCAGGTGTGATCGCCCATATTCCCTTGAGATTGTTTTATTTGGGCGATCGCCTGGGAAGGAGCGATCGCCTGGGAAGGAGTTTCCATCAAGCCTGCGCAGGCAGGCTTTGTAACTGTAGCCGCACCCCTCGTTCCCACGGGGACGCCTGGGAACGGGTGCGGGCGACGGGTGACGGCGGCTACCGCACAAACAGGGGCATCACTTCCGCAGCAGTAAACAACCCATAGATACCCCGCCGATGCAACTTAACCCCAGCTTTCAGATAACCAAAGGCAGGACCGCACACATTTGCTGCCATGCTGGTTTCATCCCCTAAGGTAAAAGTATGAGTAGAAATCTTGCCTTCAAAGGTACGACCCGTTATTTTCACATTCGTACTCAGAGGCTTCTTGGGATTGCGCGTATCCACAACGCCACCTACCGAAACCCGATCTCGCCCGCAAATTCCCGCCAATTCCAGCATAATATCATCGGCATGTTCCATATCTTCTAGGGCCAAGATGCCATTAGTTTTATCCAACAGCGCGGCCACCTCAGCATCGCTCATCGCCCGGGCCTTCTCCACGTCATAACCGGGCATATGGGCAATATCCTCCCGAATGGTGGCCCGATAAGCTTCCCAATTAGCAATTCCTACCCCAAAGGTAATCTTCACGCTGTGAATTTCGGCATAACTCTGGGCCGCCAAGGCCGCTGCTGCTGTCAATAACCCGGGGGTGGCACCGCAACCGGTCATGTAAGTAATCCCCGCTGCTTGCAGATCCGACTGCAACTCCAACAGTTGCTCTACCGCACTGGTACGCTTCAGGGCATCCACCAGCACCCCGCGCCAACCGGAAGCGATAAACTGCCGCGCTACATCCGCCATAAAGGTATTCGGCAAATTCGGCAAGGCCAGAAAATAACCATCCACCTCCGTCCCCGTGGCGATTAAATCGGAAATGCTGCGATCGCTCTTCAGACCGCTATCGACATTTAACCCATTGCGATCGTAAGCGTAACCCTGGCGATCGGCAACTGCCACCCAAAGCATCTCCCGTTTCTGGGCCAGTACCTTACCCGCCGCTTGTCCCAAACCGCCAAAACCCAGGATACCCACCCGTATGGGAGCGTTGGCCCGTTCGCGTAGCGTGCGCGCAGCGCAATCGCCTACAACCGGTGCCGACCTATCCATCGCTTGCGTTGTACTCATTTGCCAGACTCCTAGCTGATTGCTGCTTGCGGTTCGACTTCGCTCACCGCGATGCTCATTCTACCCGAGACAGCCGACCCCGCAGGGTAGCGTGTGCGCCAGATCCCCGGGTAACGAACCCTCCGCTGCGCGAATCGTCGCCCCTACTGTGGACTTAACTCTATAGAAAATATAAGTAAAACTGACATATAAATGAGAATACTGCTTATACTGTATACTAACTTTTGTTACGATTTAAATCATTATGCTGCGATTGTTTACTAGAAATGTAGTGAACAGGCCCTCAGCAACTAGATTCCAGTCCCATCGCCAAGCGATGCATGGGCCAACAACATTGCCGTGTTTTCTGAGTAGCGTTTAAGGCGCTTTCAGGAGATACAGCGCCTCACCTGATAGCGAAGCCTATGGAAACCCTAGAGTTCGTGATCTACCCCGACGGTCGGGTGTTGGAGAAAGTCACTGGCATTGTGGGCACTTCCTGTGCGGAAGTAACTGCGGCCATCGAAGCCCAACTGGGCCAAGTGCTCAAGCAAGAACAAACTTCTGAGTTTTTTGCCAAATTGTCTCAACAGCATGAGGCGGTTACCACTCAAGGGACTTTTAGCGAGTGGTAGGTTCCTGCGGGTCGCACCGGTCGGCCTCCTGACAGGAGGATGTCCTTTTTTTGTACAAAACAACCAATTAGAAGATAAATGTCACACTTTAGCCAAATCAAAACGAAAATCCGTAACCTGGAATCCTTGCAAGCTGCTTTAACAGAACTGGACATTGACTGGAAACCGGGTCCGGTCCCCGTGCGCGGTTATCGGGGACAGACTTACAATGCGGAAGTGGCGATCGAGCAAGAGAATGGATACGATATCGGCTTCAGCTGGAACGGTCAAGAGTATGAAATGGTTTCCGACATGCAGTTCTGGCAGCAAAACTTGTCTGTGGACGGTTTCCTGAAGCAGATTACCCAGCGTTACGCATACCACACTGTGGTCCAGGAAACCGCGAAGCAGGGCTTTCAACTGGCCGAACAACAGAAAAATGAGGATGGTTCTATCCGCTTAGTGCTGCAACGCTGGAGTTCCTAATGGATGATTTTGTTTTACATTCACTCCCAGATTTGTCTGAAGAGGACCCCTCACGCTCTGGTTTTGAGCCAGAATTAGGAGGGGTATGGCGGGACGAACCGGAACGTTCCGGTTTCGAGCCCGAACTAGGTGGAGTCTTGCGGCAAAAGGGCGTTTACGTCGATGAAGTTACCTGTATCGGCTGTAAACATTGCGCTCACGTCGCCCGGAATACATTTTACATTGAACCAGATTACGGGCGATCGCGGGTAGTCAGGCAAGATGGCGACTCTGAAGCGCTAATTCAGGAAGCGATCGACACCTGTCCTGTCGACTGCATCCACTGGGTAGATTACACGCAGCTCAAGCGGCTGGAAGCAGAACGGAAGTATCAAGTGATACCCGTCCCTGGATTTCCCGCTAGTCATGCTGCGAGCAACCGCCGCCTGCAACAGATCAAGAGAAACCACAAGCATCCCTCACCGGAGCCCTCACCCTAAAGGGTGCGGCTACCAGAACAAAGCCCGCCTCCGCGGGCTAGTAACAGTTACCAAATTTAGCGATCTATCTAGGGCGTGTCATCAATTAAGCCAGACGACAGCGGCAGCGAGGTAGATAGCACCTAGCCCGGGTCGCGCGCAGCGC
>JACOMV010000220.1 GCA_014324065.1 Hormoscilla sp. SP12CHS1
GGCACTGCCGGCACTGCCCGACCAACTACTTTTGACCACATCACCGGTTCATGATTAAGTGTCACTTTTAATTACACCCGTCCGAGTCCCCAGATGACAAGACCTACCCATCCTTTACTTGCTCTCCTAGGACGATCCTGGATGCACCGCCAAACGGGATTGATGGGCGCTCGAATAACATTGTCTGCAGATCTAATAGTGCAATATCTCAGATCCGAGTAATAATAGGTAAATTAGCAGGTATTGAGACCCTGCAACCGTAAATGGCCATTTTATGACGTTTTTGACAGTCCTCCTATGACATCAGCAGTTATTTCAGAACCTACCCAGACCATGTCAGCCCCGAAACACGGCTTGCCAGTTACAATCATTACGGGTTTTCTCGGTAGCGGCAAGACAACACTGCTCAACCACATCCTCAGCAATCAGCAGGGACTGAAGACAGCGGTGCTGGTGAATGAGTTTGGTGAACTCGGTATCGACAATGAGCTGATCGTTACCACAGATGATGACATGGTGGAGCTGAATAATGGCTGTATTTGCTGCACTATCAACGATGACTTAATAGATGCAGTCTACAAAGTTCTGGAACGCCGAGAGGCGATAGACTACCTGGTAGTCGAGACAACGGGATTAGCAGACCCCTTACCAGTAGCACTCACCTTCCTGGGAACAGAACTGCGAGACATGACCCGTTTGGATTCGATCGTCACGGTGGTAGACTCAGAGAACTTCAGCCTAGATTTGTTCGACAGCGAAGCGGCCTACAGTCAAATTTTCTACGGTGATATTATCTTGCTCAATAAGACTGACTTGGTGGACGAAGCAGGTGTAGATAGGTTAGAAGTGAGGATTCGCGATATCAAGAACGACGCGAGAATTCTGCGCACCCAGCAGGCGAAAGTACAACTGCCCTTAATTCTCAGTGTCGGTCTCTTTGAGTCAGATAAGTATTTCCACCCTGAATCAGAGCACAGTCACGACCACGACCACGGTCACGATCATCATGACCACGACCATCACCACGACTATCACCATCATGACCATCACGACCATGACCATCACTCGCACCACCTAGAGAAGGATGGGTTTACCTCAGTCTCATTCCAGAGCGATCGCCCGTTTTTGATTAAGAAATTTCAGGATTTCTTAGACTACCAACTGCCGTCTAACATCTTCCGGGCGAAAGGAATTCTCTGGTTTGAGGAAAGTCCCAAGCGTCACATTTTTCACCTCAGCGGCAAACGCTTTTCCATCGACGATGAGGAATGGAAGGGTGAGCCCAAAAACCAGCTAGTATTAATTGGTCAAGATTTAGAGCATGAAAAGTTGCTCTCACAACTGAAAAAATGTCTTTGTCTGCCTTCCACCAATCTTTAAAACATAGGGCGGGCGTTTCGTCTGCCCGGGGCGAAACGTACTATCTCTAATACATATGCGAGTAGTGCTCCAGCGAGTCAAATCATCCCAAGTAGAAGTCGATGGGAAAATCATCGGCAAAATTGGGCGCGGGTTAAACCTGTTAGTAGGAATTGCTAGCACGGATACAGAAGCAGTACTAGACTGGATGGCGCGAAAATGCCTGGAGTTAAGGATATTTCCGGACTCAGAAAAACCCGATAATCGTTGGCATAAATCAGTCCAAGAAATAGAGGGCGAACTGCTAGTAATTAGTCAGTTCACCCTCTACGGAGACTGTCGGAAAGGACGACGTCCTTCCTTTGATAAATCAGCGGCCCCAGCAGCAGCAAAAATCCTTTACGAACAATTTGTTGACTTATTGCGGCAGAGTGGATTAAAAGTAGAAACGGGAGAATTTGGTGCAATGATGCTCGTCTCGTGCGAAAACGACGGTCCCGTAACCCTAATCTTAGAACGGGAAGCAACTAGCAATTAACAATTCACGTTTGAGATTTGTTTAAATGCTGGATATGCTGCCACCAATTATTGAGAGGAAAATAAACAACGGGAGCCCAAAGACTGCTGAGGATCGCAGAACAAAGAGCAATGCGTTGGTGTTCCGTCCAAATAACAGAGACGTCCCGATCGCCCAGGAAAAGAAACTGCAGCGCGATCGCCGTTTCCGCCAGCAGGACCGCTGGAAAAACAATCAGAGCTACAGAAATAAAATCTTCTCTCAGATAGCGCTGTTTCTGAAGGCGAGTCGTGAAAATTCCCACTAAGACAAGACTGAGGGAGTGAGAGGGATGCACAGAAGTCAAGATGGTGTTATGAATCAAAGGGTTAGGTGCAGTCAAGCCATCTTGAATCAAACCCAAAACAATAGCCGCGATCGCGGCCTGCCAAGCTGTACGCTTAACACTCCAAGTCACCACCCAAATCAGCAGCCAATTAGGGCTAATGCCCAATAATTCCATACCAGGCAAGCGAGTTATGGATAGCATTAAACAGATAATAATAGAGCCAACCGTTACCAGCAAGTTGGCAAAGGGACGGACTCTGGAATGGAAAAGAAACGACAACTTCTTCAAAGGTCTGGTTCTCCAATATCTATGTCAAGTCGCGGCTGATTTTCCAATACGATCGTCCACTGTAAATGACTAATGGGAGCAGTCAGTTGGAGCACCGCCTCCGGTGCTGGACTTTTTTTCAGATCCACTGACTCCACAACTCCCACCAGCAGACCCGGTGGAAATAGCTGAGAAACAACAGAAGTATAAACTTTATAACCAGGACGAATATTAGGCATCTTATCAAAGAATTCCATCACAGCTTTATCATTGCCAAGTCCGCGGATCAAACCCATATAACGGCGACTTCCGACTTTGATATTGACACCCACCCTACTGGCAGGATCGCCGATCAACAGGACACGGCTAGTATGGGGCGTCACATTGATTACCCGACCCACCACTCCACCAGTACCTGTGACCACGAAGTCCTTTTTGATGCCATCATTACTCCCTCGACCCAGGATAATCTGTTTCCACCAATGGTCTGCACTCCATCCGACGATCGGAGCTACAATTTGCCGCTTGCCAATGGGATTTTGATAGTCCAAGAGCGCTCTTAACTCTTGATTTTGGCTCTCTAGTTCGGACAACCTTGCTTGCAACTCCATAATTTTGGCATTTATCAACCTTTCTTCGAGATTTGGCTGTCCTGGTAAAGGACCAGCGACCAACTGATACATTTCCCAAATTAATCTCCCCTGAGTCTGGCGCAGATGCAAAGCCGCACCCAGGGCCATACTTACCAGGACGATTATTAACCAATTCCGGTCCCACCAGCGACGCACGGTATACATTCAACTCTCTGTTATAGTCTAGTATCTGTCCGAACTTCCGCGATTGTACAAGTAGTGATTTTAGCGCCTGAAACCCAGGGCGGGCTGTGTCCCCAACCCTCCGCTGCGCGATCTGCGCTATTCGCACGTTCCCAGCCTGCGGAGGCTGGGAACGTGCGAGGGGACACAGGACCGTAGTCAAATCACTACCGGAATGACCACTACCTACGACGGGGGCTAACCACCCGTTCGAGTTGCTTAAAGTTTTCCAACACCTGACCTGTCCCCAAAACCACACAGCTGAGGGGGTCGGCTGCCACATGGCAGACAATTCCCGTTTCGTGAGCGATCAGGGTATCTAGCCCCTTCAATAAGGCACCGCCTCCAGCCAACATAATGCCACGGTCAATAATATCTGCTGCCAGTTCCGGCGGCGTCCGTTCTAGAGTCCGCTTTACAGCTTCGATAATCATCGACAGGGGTTCCAACATGCTTTCGCGGATTTCTGGGGCTTTGATGCTCACAGTTCTCGGCAAACCAGAGAGCAAGTGTAGACCCCGCACCTCCATTGACCCCTCATCAATATTCATCGTTGGGTAAGCCGAACCAATCTGAATCTTGATTTCTTCAGCAGTTCGCTCTCCCACCGTCAGATTATGGACTTTTTTCATGTACATGATGATAGAATCAGTTAACTCATCCCCAGCAATCCGCACTGACTCGCTGATTACCGTCCCTTGCAAACTCAGAACTGCTACTTCCGTCGTGCCACCGCCAATATCAATAATCATATTACCAGTGGGTTCGGCTACCGGTAGCCCAGCCCCGATGGCCGCTGCTACCGGTTCTTCAATCAGATATACATCTCTCGCCCCTGCCTGAGCAGCTGCTTCCATGACAGCCCGCCTTTCTACCCCGGTGACGCCGCTGGGAATGCCAATCACAATTCGGGGTGCGATTAAGCCTATTCTGCCTTCATGCACTCGCTCGAGAAAATGCTTGATCATCAGTTCTGCGGTGTCGAAGTCAGCAATCACGCCATCCCGCAGTGGCCGGAAAGTTTCCACATTTCCTGGAGTACGTCCCAACATTTTTTTTGCGTCTTCCCCTACAGTCAAGGCCGCTTTCGTCTCCCGGTCTAGGGCTACCACAGACGGCTCTTGCAGCACAATGCCTTTACCGGATACATAAACCAATGTGTTAGCGGTACCGAGGTCGATACCCATGTCCTGTGAAAAACGACTGAAAATACCCACCAGTTTCTACGCCCCTAAATGCTATTTTATCCTTTGCTACTGATCTGTAATCTAACCGAGCCCGATTCTATGATTTTTTTTCGACCGAGTCTAGTCAGCCACCAATCGAGAATTGGTCACATCACTCCTATCCGATCTGGGCACTCATTGCCACAAACCCAGAATTGGTATTGCTATAATAGATCTCTTGCATAAATGCCAAAATGGGTGCTGAAAGTATTGCTATTGCGTAGCCAAAATCAACTTTCCACGATTTATAGTCTAGGCATCTCTCATCAGTTTTCCGGTACAGGCAGAGCCAAACAATTCGACTGATCGAGTTGTGGAGTGGAAGTGGGAGTATAGCGTATTATTGTATAGCTATAGGCGCAACTCTGACAGCAGAGCCGACAGGAAAGTGCTAGTGTCGCTCGCCAAAAGTTGCCGCTTTGACTAAAAAGTTACCAAAGATGGAGAGGTACAGAAAATATAATGAATCTTAATGTTGTTCATCTGGTAGGGCACGTGGGAGGAGATCCTGAAGTTAAGTGTTATGAGTCAGGAGCGGTAAAGTGTAGGCTAACCCTAGCAGTCAATCGCCCAACCCGTAAAACTGATCAACCGGACTGGTTTAACTTAGACTTGTGGGGCAAGACTGCAGAGGTAGCTGGTAACTATGTCCGCAAGGGCAGCTTGATTGGTGTTACAGGTTCCTTATGGTTTAACCAATGGCAAGACTACAATACAGGAGCGATGCGATCGACACCAATTATTAAGGTGGACCGGCTGGATTTATTGGGTTCTAAGCGGGATCCGGAAGCGATGGCCGCTGAATATGGCAGCAGCGAAGAGTTTTAGCCCCTGGAGATGGCCTCAGTAACGCACAACTAAGGTGACGGAGGCGGTCACTTGCTGCTCGCCTCCCACTACGGGTGTCGCAATGTCGGCCACGTTCCCAGGCGGAGCCTGGGAACGTGCTATTCCCCGAGCATTACGCTCAAACAAGAATTAAACCGGGATGTAGTTTTGTGCATTTTTTGTCATGATAATGAACTTTATTATTGCCAAGCTTTTAATCTCCCATAAAAACAGCTAACCAGGCGCGAAAGGGCCTGGCAAGCACGCTTCGTGCTTACTACGAACAACCGGTCTTTAGTTATGGGTGAGTGCAAAACACCGGCTGTTCTTACAGCACCTTATTTATGGGTCGCCCGGGATTCGAACCCGGAACTAATCGGTTAAAAGCCGAGTACTCTACCATTGAGTTAGCGACCCGTCGGACTTTATTTTCCCTTCTTTTTCAAGATAACACAGATTTCTCCAAGTGGGAAGGGGTATTTACAAAAATTTTGCCGCGATCCGTACAAAAGTTTCCATCTGGGCCCCCGGTTCCAGGGTGAGCAGGTTTTCGCCGGTATTCAGGGCGTTGCGGGGACCGGTCCAGGGTTCCAGGCAATAGAAATCTTTGCCCTTAACTGTCCAAAAAACAAGGGTAGAGTAGGTATCATCCCAGGTCACGGTCAGTTGTAACTGCCGGCTATGATCTGTCACGCTAGCGGACTTGCTAGTGAGATCCCGAAAGGCCATATCAATTTCATCCTGGTTGAAGTCAAAGACACCGTTGAAGGGATGGAACTCTTGGCTGCCCTTTTCTTGGTACTGGTCTGCTGGGATGTCAATGTCCAGCTGGCTTTTGTCATCAACTAGTAAGTAGGGATGAAATCCTGCCGAAAAGGGCATCAATGATGCCGATCTATTTTCGTAACGTTGCTTTATTTCCAGGCTGTTTCCCTTTAGCTGATAACTGAAACAGACGTTAAAGTCAAAGGGATAAACAGTGCGAGTCTGTGAGTTGCTGTCCAGGACGAGGGTGAGAGAAGCTAGGTCATTCGTGACTCGATCTGTTACTTTCCAAGGCAGTTCGCGGGCGAAACCATGTTGTTTGAGAGTATATTCTTTCCCCAGATGGATGTAGGTGTTGTCGGGTAAGTTACCACAGATGGGGAATAAAATCGGAATCCCTCCCCGGACCGTTAAGCTGGGGTTGGCAAACCGTTCCCTGTCCAGATAGAATATTTCCTGACCTTGCAGTTGCCAGCGGGTGACTATTCCACCCCGTTCTGGCACGACCTCCAGTCGAGACAGCGCGGTTTCGTCAGATAGAATGTAGGTTTTGTACCGTTCGTGTTTGACTGCGATCTCATACATGGCTTCTTCTGGAGTTGTTCCGATCTACTATTAACATGAATGACGCCGTCGCTGACCTGGTTTTTGATATTTTTGCTCCCAAGCCTGGAGCAGATGTGAGGTTTTCACTGATGTCAGAGGTGATTCGGCTACAGCATAGAAGGCTGCTTGACGGGCCAGTTCCTTTATTTCTCCCCCACTCAAGCGCCAGCGCTGGGCCAGAAACTGCCAATCTATTTCAGGATCTAGGGGGACTTGGGCCGGAAATGCCTGTTGCCACAACTGCAGCCTCGCGCCTTCGTGAGGTAAGGGAAATTCGATTATCCGGTCTAATTGTCGCACGATGCTGGGTTTTACCGTTTGTCGCTGTTCCACCGTCAGCAGGGTAATACAATGCTCCGATTTTTCCGGAACGGTAGATCGCTGGTGCATGAATTGGTTGATTTCAGTTGCCGTCAGACTGCCATTGCGACCCAACCACTCTTGTGCCGATTTTACCAGTAATACCGTTGGCGATGTTGCCATTACAGCTTGTTCAGGAAACAAGTAGAACATTTTTGTGCTAAACTAGAGCTATACTCAATGCAGACCCAATTCAGC
>JACOMV010000221.1 GCA_014324065.1 Hormoscilla sp. SP12CHS1
AAGGGAAATGGCAGTTAGTATTAGTTGTGTTGTTTGGCTAATATCGTACTCAAAGAACTCCCGGGGTATAGTAGGGACCAAAGTTCCAGATCCATCTGTACGGCAGTCTGATTTCCCTCGGCATCCACGATATATTGAACCTGCTGCAAGAGCGCTTTGGTGTTCATGGCCATCTTGACATGCTTGAGTTGACTTTCTGTTATTATACCACGATCAGCACCAGGCAATGCGATCGCCAAAAATCAATGGCCCAGTATGGTGGGCAGCGGTGCCCACCTATTCTTACTTGGGGAGAACTAAAGCTCCGTTAAGGCCATCGAACCGAAGTAAAAGGTATCAGTCAATGGATCGAGCGCAAAACGGATTCTTTCTAAGAAACCACTCAACCCGATGAAAAAAGGAAAATCGCCCCATAATTCTTCAGCATCCGGCACAAACACTGTAGCCTGTAAATCCAAGTTCTCACCCCTTCAATCTACCAGGGAGGCGCTACAATATGAAGGTTGTATTCTGCGACATTGACCGTGATCGAACGCTATACTAAGCCCGAAATGGGCGAACTGTGGACAGATGCTTATAAGCTGAAAACCTGGCTGCAAGTGGAAATTGCTGTCTGTGAGGCCCAAGCGGAGTTGGGTTATATCCCAACTGACGCCTTGGCAGAAATTAAGGCAAAGGCTAATTTTGACCCCCAGCGGGTCCTGGAAATTGAGGCGGAAGTCCGCCACGATGTCATCGCTTTCTTGACAAATGTGAACGAGTATGTGGGCGATGCGGGACGTTATATTCATTTGGGGTTAACCAGTTCGGACGTGCTGGATACGGCCCTGGCTCTCCAATTAGTTGCTAGTCTTGATGTTTTGCTGGGACAGTTGGAAAAGCTGATTCATGCTATTCGCTATCAGGCTCAACAACATCGCTATACGGTGATGATTGGCCGATCGCACGGCATTCACGCGGAACCGATCTCTTTTGGGTTTAAGCTGGCGGGTTGGTTGGCAGAAGTTCTGCGACAGCGCGATCGCCTCTGTCGCCTGCAAACTCAAATTGCGGTGGGCAAGATCTCTGGTGCGGTGGGAACCTATGCTAATATTGACCCCAAAATTGAGGAGATCGCCTGCCAGAACCTGGGACTCCAACCCGACTGCGCTTCGACTCAGGTCATCTCGCGCGATCGGCACGCGGAATTCGTGCAAACCCTAGCACTGGTAGCTGCTTCTATGGAACGCTTTGCGGTGGAAATTAGAAACCTGCAACGCACGGATGTGTTAGAAGTGGAAGAACATTTTGCCAAAGGACAAAAAGGTTCCTCCGCGATGCCCCACAAGCGTAACCCCATTCGTTCGGAAAGAATCTCCGGAATGGCGAGAATTATGCGGGGACATGCCGTTGCTGCCTTAGAAAATGTGGCCCTCTGGCACGAACGGGATATTTCTCACAGTTCCGTAGAACGGGTAATTTTGCCCGACTCTTGTATTTTAACTCATTTCATGCTTTGTGAGAGCGTAGACTTGGTGAAAAATCTCCTAGTTTACCCAGAGAACATGAAGCGGAATATGAATCTCTATGGCGGGGTTGTCTTCAGTCAGCGGGTATTACTGGCCCTGGTAGAAAAAGGCATGAATCGCGAAGCCGCCTACAAAATTGTGCAATCTTGTGCCCATACAGCTTGGAATGTACCTGATGGTAATTTTCAGCAGTTGATTAGTCAAGATACTACCGTGACACAAATGTTGTCACAAACGGAAATCGAACGGTGTTTCGATCCGCAACAACATTTGCGGCATTTGGATGAAATTTATCAGCGCTTGAGCATTTAGCATTAGGTTTGTAGTTGCGCTGAAGCGCCAACATGAGGAAGCTAAAGCGCAAGGTTTTGCTAGAATTGAGAATTGAGAATTAAAAATGGATAATTGCTGATTATTTATGTAGATTATCCATTTTTCTATGAGACTTTTTTAATAAGCAGTTATAACTTGTATAAACTTCTCATAATTGTCATCTATGATCATCCAGGTTTTGCTTCCTGGGGATAACCGCCTGTCAAATACTTTGCCACCCAGCCTTTGAGAGGATCGCTAATTTGAAACCAGCCATCTTTAGTAGCGACAACGGAAAGCCATATCCCATTTTCTAGTCGATCGATAATATTATCTGATGTTATAGTGGGGCGAGAACGGACGTTAAGGGGTGGGTTGGTATCAGCGACACGGGCAATCTTGGTGATGCAAGTCTCTAGCAGGTTCTCAGTATCAGATGCTACATTGTTCTCCGAGGATGTGGCTGTTGGCACGAGGTTAGATCCGGGGTTGGTGGTTACAAGATCGCGGGCTTGTCCGACAGCATAGGCTATAGACCCATCGGCCAAAATGTTATAATAGGAAGCACTGCTCAGTTGCAATCATTGACTTTATGACTACTGCTGCACCGGTTAAAACTCAGTACGAAGCGATTATTGGTTTGGAAACTCACTGTCAACTGAGTACCAAAACCAAGATTTTCTCCAATTCTTCGACGGAATTTGGGGCTACTTCTAACACCAATATTGACCCTATCTGTATGGGAATGCCCGGAGTCCTTCCCGTCCTGAACGAAAAGGTTCTGGAATATGCGGTGAAGGCGGGTTTGGCCCTCAATTGCGAGATTGCTAAATACAGCAAGTTCGATCGCAAGCAATATTTCTATCCAGATCTGCCGAAGAATTACCAGATTTCTCAGTACGATCTCCCGATCGCGGAACATGGTTGGCTGGAAATTGAACTGACGGATGCTGATGGCAACCCCGTTCGCAAAAAGATTGGCATTACTCGCCTCCACATGGAGGAAGATGCCGGAAAGTTGGTCCATGGCGGCAGCGATCGCCTTTCCGGTTCGACCTATTCTCTGGTAGACTATAACCGCGCCGGGGTGGCCCTTATAGAAATTGTCTCGGAACCGGATATGCGATCGGGACAGGAAGCTGCTGAGTACGCACAAGAACTGCGTCGGATTATGCGTTACCTGGGGGTTAGCGATGGTAATATGCAAGAAGGTTCCCTCCGCTGCGATGTGAATATTTCGGTTCGTCCTGTGGGTCAAGAGGAATTTGGCACGAAGGTGGAAATTAAAAATATGAACTCCTTTAATGCCATCGGACGGGCGATCGACTATGAAATTGAGCGGCAAATTGCGGCGGTAGAAGCAGGGGAGAAGATTGTCCAAGAGACTCGCCTCTGGGAAGAAGGTTCGGGGCGCACTATTAGCATGCGCAGCAAGGAAGGATCTAGCGACTATCGCTACTTCCCGGAACCGGACTTGCCCCCCATTGAAGTATCGAAAGAACAACTGGCAGCATGGAAATCCCAATTGCCGGAACTGCCCGCCCAAAAACGCGATCGCTATGAAAGTAAACTGGAACTTTCTGCTTACGACGCCCGGGTGCTGACGGACGATCGGGCGGTGGCGGAATATTTTGAAACCGCCGTCGCCGCCAATGCTAATCCCAAGCAAGCAGCAAACTGGGTGATGGGGGACATTGCGGCCTATTTGAATGCTAACAAACTCGGCATTACCGAAATTGCCATTACCCCCGAGGCCCTAGCGGAGATGGTAAAGCTGATTGAAGATAAAACCATCAGCAGCAAAATTGCCAAAGACATCTTGCCCGAGCTATTATCAAAAGGAGGGTCGCCGAAGGAGTTGGTGGAAAGTAAGGGTTTAATCCAAATTTCCGACCAGGGTGCTCTGGAAGCTATTATAGATGAAGCGATCGCCGCTCATCCCAAGGAACTGGAACAGTATCGCAAGGGTAAAACTAAGCTGCAAGGTTTCTTTGTCGGACAGGTGATGAAGAAAACTAGCGGTCGCGCCGATCCCAAGTTGACTAATCAGTTGTTGGGTAAAAAGCTTAAGGGTTAGCTACCGCACACCGCATACCCCAACCCTAAAGGGTCGGGCTACACAAACAAAGCCCGCCTGCGCGGGCTATAAATTGGGTGCATCTCAATGCATGACATTCGTAGGTTGGGTTGACGTTAGGAAACCCAACAAGCGCAAAGCTAACAACATCGCGCGGGTTGGGTTTCGTGCCTCAACCCAACCTACGACATTAATATTTTTGCGCTCTTAGAAATGCACCCTAGAAATTTTCCTGGTTCCTAGGCTCAGCCTGGGAACCGTCAACAGAGGCTCTGCCTCCTGTTGGTTAATGACACGGGAGGCAGAGCCTCAAAAACAGCATTGGCAGGTTCTACCTGCCAACGAGAGATATCCTACGATCCTACCTCTCCCTGGTTCCTAGGCTCAGCCTGGGAACCATCAAATAGTAAGTGTGCCGCAATTCATTGTTTGCCATGAAGCTGAAAGAATTAGAGCCTCAACTGCTAGCACTCTCTGACGACGAAAAAGCTCAAGTCGTTCAACTCCTATCTCAAGGCAAAATCACCCTGGGACGGGGTATTGAAAAAACACCAGGTGTTTGTGGCGGTAGTGCCTGTATTGCTGGAACCCGCATCACTGTTTGGGGACTCGTGGAAGCTAGTCGCCTTGGCTATAGCGAAGCGGACTTACTCACCAGTTATCCATCTCTATCGGCTACTGATCTTGCTAATGCCTGGGCTTATGCTGAATCTTTCCCCGATGAAATTGAAACGGCGATCGCCGAAAACGAGGATCCAGAAGCAGCAGAGGATATTTCACCCCTAGAACCTAGAACCCTTTAAGACCTATGACTTGCCGACTACTTACAACTGCTTTGGTGCTGGTGCAGTGTTGATGCAGGCAGAAAAATTATAAATAATCGCAACCACCAAAAGAATTAGTGACCGTTTAGACGCTATCTCGATCGGAGCGTGTATCGTTGTCACAGAATTGACCATGTATGGTCTAGACTGTAATCAGCTAACTGACTCACGCAAAACTATGAAAATGGAGCGTTCCCCATGCCCCAAGCCTTAAAAGCGATTTACCATAGTGGTACATTCATCCTTCAGACAGCTTGCAATTTGCCTGAAGGCATTCAAGTTGAACTTTTTGTAAAATCACCTCAAGTCATTCCCCCCAAGATCGCCGATCTTGGTGCTAGACAGGATTTTTTAAGGCGACTTGTCGAACGAATGCAACAAAACCCGATTCCCTCAAATGCTCCTCGGTTTACGCGAGATATGTTACATGAACGCCGTTGACACAAACATTTTAATTTACGTTAATGATTCGCGCGCTCCTAGCAAGCAGGCAATTGCAGCTTCTTTAGTAGCTGGTCTGACAAATGGGGTTTTAATTTGGCAGGTTGCCTGCGAATATTTGGCGGCAAGCCGCAAACTTGAGCTATTGGGATATGACAGAGCACAAGCATATCAGTACATTCGAGACTTGCAACAAATTTGGTATACAGCTTTGCCAACTTGGGCTGTTATTGACTGTGCTGAGGACTTGATGAGCCGTTTTAGTCTGTCCCACTGGGATTCGATCGTGGTTGCTGCTTGCTTAGAAGCAAATGTTGAAACTCTTTATACGGAAGACTTTGGGTACTCAGATATTGATGGGCTAAAAATTGTCAATCCTTTTAGTCCCTAAACCAATCGCAGCATAACAACGCGCTCTTCGCGGACGGTTGGGATATCTTGGTGATGATGCCAAGGTTATCTGCCGCCGCTGGAGCGATCGCCGTTATACATTCATCTTTTGCGACTGCAAACTTCATTACAAGGAGATGCTATTTTAGCATCTCAACAACTCGCAATCATTCGCGACTTGTGTTACTCGATTTGAACCAATCTGTGCTTGATTTAGCAGAGCAGTTGCTGGGACGCAGTAACCTGCCTGCCAAAGCTGATGTTAATGCTATTTATATCGCAGCCGCAACAGTTCATGGCATGGATTACCTGCTAAGGTGGAACTGCAAGCATATTGCTAATGCTCAAATTCAGATAAAATTTGTATAAATAAGTATTAAGATTGGATAAAAATTGTCAATTTTTTGTACGACTAACTGCTCGGAGGTTAATTATGTATCGGGATGAGATTGTCGAAGAAATTCACAGAATTCGTGAAGAATACTCTCGTTCATTCAATTACGATCTAAAAGCCATATTTGCTGATTTACAAAAGCAGCAAGCGGCAAGAGGCAAGGAAGTTGTGAATTTATCTCGAAAGCCCGGTATAACAAGGCGTTGGAGCGGACGGGCGCGAGATATTAGTGGAGATGATCCCGAATAATATCCGCCGCTCAATTTAGCCGTTGTTATGATGCGAAGTTGGTTTTACTGTTACAGTTGCTCTGGGCGATGGAGGGCTTACCTGAGAATTTTACGTTAGTCGGCTGTCACTCCTAACTGGAAGGGAGAATCCTTCGACGGGATCGCCTCGGGGTGGCCGCCCCACCAGGAAACTTTTCCCAGTGACGGAGGGACGAGGTTTTTCTTGTCATTAGCTATTTCAACAGGCAGCTTTACAATAAGCTATTGCTGGCTTACAATAAGCTATTGCTGGCTTACAATAAGCTATTGCTGGCTTACAATAAGCTATTGCTGGCTTACAATAGGCTATTGCTGGCTTACAATAGGCTATTGCTGGCTTACAATAGGCTATTGTAAACGAGTTGCACTCGGATACCCCCAAAACTCCCCCGTGGCGATTGGTGGCGATTGGGGGGGGGCAAGTAGCGCCCCCCAATTGGCGCGGTCCCCCGCATCTTCCCGCATCTTCGGGAGGTTTAGGGGGATCCGGGGGTTTGGGGAGATCCGGCGACTGGGAGGGCCCATGGAAGGATCGACGGGTTTTGACCACACCCCTCCTCCCAGGGTAGGGAGGACGAGATCCCGTTGACACGAACATGTAACTCCGAGGAAAAATCTGGTCAAGATTTGCTATACTCAAGCAGAGCGTCTAGGAGGTTATGCCATGAAAATCGCGATTGAAATACCTGACAAAATCGCCAATTATATGGAAGAGAAATGGGGTAATCTGGAACAGCAGGTGTTGGAAATTACCGCTGCCGAAGCCTATCGAGATGAGGCAATTACTCATGCTGAGGTGGGGCGGATACTTGGCTTGGGCCGCTATGAAGTTGATAGGTTTCTCAACAAAGAAGGCGCTTATCTAAACTACACCCTAGCAGATCTAGAGCAAGATGTCCAGAATATTCGCAAAGTGAGGGGAAAATGACTGTTATTTCCAATACGTCACCTTTGCGTTACAGCTTGTTCGCTATTTAATTAGTACAATAACAGCATTTAGTAAACCAGTTCTTAAACGTATTTGTTCCCATCA
>JACOMV010000222.1:0-3134 GCA_014324065.1 Hormoscilla sp. SP12CHS1
AGAAATTTCATGAGACAAGACCAGCACGGAGTAATCCAAGCAATGGTTCCCGATGACAACGGTCTTACCAACCAGTAGCAGGTCGTGTCGCTCCCGCGCCCACCCATGTCGTGCGCGGGAGCGACACGACATGGTGGGCGTCTCTGGACACGATGCGGTGAAAGTCGCAAGTCCGGATCCGAATGGGAGGATTGGGGGGTGACCCCCAGTTCGACCCCTACCTATTGGAGCAAAAGGTTACGAAAAAGCCCGGACGTGAGTACCCGAGTGATCAAATTACTCAACAGACAGGACGGGAAATGCGAATTGTGCGGACTGACATTCAAGGACACAGACAAGTGGGAAGTGGACCATGTCATGCCTACCTCAAAGGGTGGAAAGGATTGGTACTCTAATCTACAACTGTTACATGACCATTGTCACGATTGGAAATTTGCCAGAGATGGTAGTAAAGGCCGTATCCATGACAAGGATGGCAAAACTGAGGAGCCGGATGAGGTGAAAGTCTCAAGTCCGGTTTTGAAGACGAGTCGGAGGGGTGACCCTCTGGCTTAGTTTAATCCTAATGGGTTGACAGAGTATTGGGTATATGGTACATTAAAATGCTCCCATAAGTTGTGCTCACTGACAACTGACAACTGACAACTGACAGGAGATAGGCTTTGGGAAAACTTTGGTTGCTGAGGTTAGCCATTCCTTTGAGTATGTCGGGTTTAGTTGTAGCCTGCTCTCAGGTGAAGGGACCGATACTATCGAGGGAACTCAATAGCCGCTACACGGATGAACAACCGGCTTTGAGCGGAAATGGACGATTTGTGGCCTTTGTTTCTAACCGCGATGGTAAGCGTCAGATTCTGGTTTACGATTTGCAGCAGCGCCGGTTTTTAGAGTTGCCGAGATTGAACTGGCGAGATGCGATCGCGGAATCTCCCAGCCTCAGCTATAATGCGCGCTATCTGGTCTACGTTGCTAGTGACCGAGGCAGACCGGAGGTGGAACTTTACGATCGGGTGACGGGAACGACAGATATGTTGACAATGGGTTATCGGGGCTGGGTGAGAAATCCGAGTATTAGTCCGGATGGTAGATTTATTGTTTTTGAAACCGATCGTCGCGGTCAGTGGGATATTGAGGTGCTCGATCGGGGCCCATTAGTTGAGTTAGATATCCCAGATGGTCCCCTAGGCAACTATGACTTGGCGGATTGAATATGGTAAAGAAGATATCCCGACAGAACCTTTCGATGTCTCCTGTTGTGCTCTTGTCCCAGGGGACTCGGCACACAGGAGACATCGCTGATTAGTTTTGTTGACTAACAGAAGAAAAGTGAAACGCTTTGTTTTTATGTCAGCTGTTGCTGTTGCCAGTTTGTCGAGCAGCTGCATGGGCTACCCGCGTTTGCTGAATCAGCTCTTTGACCGAGGTGGGTGGAGTTTGAACAGTCCTGCAGCGGAGGAAAATCCTCAAATTACCGGTCGCTACATAGTCTTTACTTCCGATCGCCGCTTTAGCCAGGATGTCTATCTTTATGACATGATAGACAGGCGGATGATAGAACTGCCGAGATTGAATTCTTTAGAGGCGATCGCCTCCCACCCGAGTGTCTCTACAGATGGTCGTTATATTACATTTGCTGCCAGTCGTCAGGGACGTTCTGATATTTACCTTTACGACAGGTCAATGGCCCTGTTACGTAACCTCACCAGCAATCTCAAGACAGAAGTGCGCAACCCTACGATCAGTGCCGATGGCACCACTATTGCTTTTGAGGCGAATGTTAATGGTCAGTGGGATATTTTTGTTTATGACCGGTCTGGACGCCCGCTCAACATATGGGACAATATACCTTAATAGCCTAGGGCATCGGTCAAGTAGAAGCACTTAACCTGGTCTCGGAGTGCCGCTATTAACGAGATATCAATGATCTGACCCTTAGTTACCCGGTATCAGTACCGGCGTTCTCGGTTTGAGATTCCAGATTTTGAACTGACTCGATTAGCGATCGCACCTGTGCAGTTCCTAAAGAAGGCTCAAAAGAAAGTGGGAATTTTCCCCGTGCCAGCATCCGTAACCCCAGTGGTCCTAGACCGATCAGCCCTTGCATGTCTCGGAAGTAATTTCCTACTACCCGCAGGCCAAACTTGCGCTCATCCACCCAGCCTCCTTCTTTGACCAGGTCTATTAACACCTTCCGATGGCGAATTGGCCGACTGGCTTGGTCGTCTGTGCGTGAGAGTATTTCACTTTTAATTTTGCCAATTTTATCCATCGGCGTCACACCCATGGGACAGACATTATTGCAGTAATAACAACGAGTGCAACCCCACACCCCCTGAGTAGTCTGGGTTAATTTGGACAAGCGCTGTTCGGTGTCGGCGTCTCGATTGTCGGCCACCATCCGGTAAGCTTTAGCTAGGGCGTGGGGTCCGACAAATTCTGGGTTCACTTCTACTGCATTGCACTCGGAATAGCAGGCTCCGCACATGATACAATTTCCTGTCTGGTCTAGCTGTGCTCTTGCTTGAGGTGTCTGTAAAAACTCACGCTCTGGCAGATCCCTTGCTTTAGTACTGACATAGGGGTCTACTTTCTGGAGATTGTCCCAGAAACTACTCATATCCACTACCAGATCCTTGATCGCTGGCATATTGCCCATCGGTGCTATGGTAATCTCTGGAATTGAGTCTGCCGAATCTGGAACTGAAGGTGCCAGAAAACTGCCGACATTCTCTTTACAAGCCAGGGCTGTAATACCATTAATACCCATGGCGCAGCTACCACAAATGGTATTGCGGCAATTTTTCCGAAATGCTAGAGTTCCATCTTGAGTCCATTTAATCTGATTAAGGCAGCTCAAGATCGTCTGACTTGGTTCGGCATCTAGGCGATAAGTCTGTATCCGCCTATTGCTATTTTGTTCGCTGCGGACTACCTTAAAATTTATTTCCATGTTCGCCAGACAAAGAATTGCTGAAAATACCTACTATTCTACCCTTTCGGGCCGAGCGCAAGCACCCGGAGCGACTATTTGTCCGTCAGGTTGTCCCTTGCGGGAGCTAGAGCGTCGGTCCATTAATAATACTTGACAAATTTCAACTACTGTGCATGCACGAAAAATACGTATATTATCGTAA
>JACOMV010000222.1:3179-10406 GCA_014324065.1 Hormoscilla sp. SP12CHS1
CTGTTCTACTGAACTGGCGATCGGGCATATACACAGTTTCATTTTTTTGTCAACCCCCTCTACTGGACCGACGCTCTAGTCTAGAGCAGTTCGTCTTGTATTTTTGCTCTCAGACGAGTGCGCCTGCTATAGGGTATGCTGCTGACAACCTCGGGAGCATCTCACTTTGGCAATATATACAATTGCTCAGAAACCGTCCCTTTTGAGATCAGCACAACGTTGCCTCAAGACTTGTTTAACATTTTCGGATTTCCTAAGAGCACCCTCAAGCTTGATTCTCTAACCAATTCGCTTAAGTGTCTCAGAGACGGCTCCTGAACCAATACAGTTTTCTGTCAGGAAGGTACTGGCAATAATCACGGAGACGAGAGTGGTGCTTGTCCACATAAGCCAGGAAGTTCTCCACTAGCTTGTCAGACCAGTCCTGAAATTGGAGTTGAGCCTCGAAGAAGTCGTCCATGCCATAAATGAATCTTGACGCTTGGCTCCCCGTTTCAGGGAGCCACCAACGAAAGTGGAGATTCTCTATTAAGTGATACCAGCCGTGTCTCCTGGGAGCTCGATGTCCCCGGGGACATCGTAATCGCACAAAAGGGGATACCACTCGCCCGGTCGGAGGACATCTCCCGACCGGGAGACACAGCTGCACTCAACAGCAGACAGCATCGTTCGAGTTTGTGACGAGTTCGATGTTTGAGCCTGCCGTCGTCGCCCTTGATTTTCCGTGATGGTCAAAACCCCGACACAGCTATGTATCTTACGAGTCCTACGCTTCTGGGTTTGACTGGCGTTGGCAAAAAAAATTTCCGATTGGGCCGATTTCTTCTCAGATCTGACCTCTTTCGGGCCAAGTAGATGCAAACAGAAGTCTTTGGCGCTGTTCGAGAGGCGTATGATGCAAGAGCTTCCAAGCCAACGCGAGGGAGTGTGGGTTTCTAGTTCAAGGCATTCTTCGGGAGTCTGAGAGCAAGTCACCTGGGAGATGTAAGCTTCTATCGAGCGCGAGTCCTTCTCACTTTTTCTATAGGCGCAATTGCTAATTGCCGTGAGATGCTCCCGACAACCTCCGCTACAGGCTATGGAAGGAGCAACTGACAACCTCTGGTGTGACTTGAGGTGCTGATTTAATATGGTCTGGGAGTCTCAAGTGAGACGGCCGCGAAATAAAAAAATAAAATATTTGGGCAGAATTAAGGCTATATTTTATATAATACTCAGAGAATACCCATTACCCTAAAAAAACAGGGGATGCCCAGGTGGTTTCCATAAATCAGCAAAATAGATGTTGACGCTGAACAGCTTCTCTATGGTATTCTAGACGACGGAACGTGGAGCATAGTCAATCGCGTTAGTTGGAATCAGTAGTAACCCAACATCCCCGCTAGGCTAAAACCCAGGTTTGGACTTTTCTGGAGCAACAAGCATGCTGTGTCTCCCCTTTTGTGCGGGCAGCGAGCGCTCCCGAGAGACACAGCCTGTGCTAGCTGACCTAGAAAGTCGGTAAAATGGAGATCCTCGGACGGCTATAGGTAAGGGGTCGATAGCCTCAAAATCCAGGCTGTCAGAGGGATCTAGTCGTAGTCAGACCCCAAAGGCTTCGATCTCTTCTGGGTGCGCTACCCGCATAAAAGAGAAAATATCGAGGAGAAATTTTTCTCAATCAGTCTTTGTGATGTTAGCTAAAATTGCACAAAGGATACCGGTGTAAGGTGTTGCTAACAGAATTGGGACCATGGCTAACACCACGAAAAGGCGATAAACCCAGGATGTGGGCAAGGTTGTGCCCCAGGGTTGGGCTTGACATCAAGTTGACTTACAATCTAAGGCGAAACAAGGAATTAAGGTATAAGTGATGAGTGAAAAAGCAAAAACAGCCCTGACGGGAAAGGCCCTACTGCAAAAAGTAAAAGAACTCTCAGACAAACCGAGGCGAGAAACAGCAAAGAGCTGTGGATATTACACGACCACAAAATCAGGCCAGACCCGTGTGAATTTAACAGATTTTTATGATGCGGTGCTGGCAGCAAAGGGAGTTGCATTAGAGCCGGAAGGCTCAAAAGATGGTCGGGGCCGAGAGCCAACTTATCGGGTGAGTGTCCACAAAAATGGTCAAATTGTCATTGGCTCGACCTACACCGAAGTGATGGGATTGGAAAAGGGTGATGAGTTTGAAATTAAGCTGGGCTACAAGCATATTCACCTGATTCAGATAGAAACTCTAGAGAATACAGAGAAAAATGGTAGCCGACCCGCGATCGCGAACAATGAAAGCCAGCCAGCGGCTGAAACCGAAACGCCAGAGCCGGGAACAGTAGAAGCGTCATAACCTAACCATACCGGCCCACCACGCTGAGAGCCTCTCTCCGCACCCACACACTCCGGGCCCTCTCCACCGCGAGCAGGGTCCTCCCGCCTCGTAAACAGCCCTCTAAGCCTCCTCTTACCCCATCCAACCCCCATACAACTTACCAACCATCAGAGCTCACTATAGCGCGCCTAAATCATTTCCGCAACCCCTCTGAGAAATCCGCGCTAAAACCCCAGCCGCATCATAAATTCAGCAAACCCCTATAGCACAGCTCCAACAAAGATTACTATATAGCGCTCAGTCGCTTAATCGATTGAATAGTAACGTATATCCCATACAAGCACCGGCGCAGCATTTCGTATTCAGCAGTTGGAAAAGCGACCGCCCCGATCTAGACGACCGGGGCGGTCGCTTTTAATTAGCATCGGATATTTCCGAAACAGTCGCCTTTAATTAGCATCGGATATTTCCAAAACGTAAATAGCACCCCCCAATAAAGCATTGCACATTTTTAAGATAACGATTGCGACGACACTGCTTAAAATCGTTAAATCTAAACCATTAGAGTTCGTCCACCCCAGAGCATACTCCTTAAGACACACCCCCCAGATATCCTATAATTTTTTTTATACTTTTTTTATCCTAGTAAAAAAAATATAAGGAAATTAAAGATCCACCCGAATGTAGACAAACATTATCATAAAATGTCAAGTATGGTCGTAATTGCAGAGGCATCCGTAGTCTCGAAACTAAATAATGCCACCATAGTAATAAATGTCTAAATATATTTACGCATTCAACCACCGGTGCAAGGCTTCATATTCCACCGATTTAAACGTATAAAGCCCTCTTAAAACCCTTACGCCCGCCATTAAACCCGTATAAACTTCAGATAGACATCCTATAGAACCCGTATATCCCATCAATTAAACCGTATAAAGCCCTCTTAAAGCTCTTACGCCCGCCATTAAACCCGTATAAACTTCAGATAGACATCCTATAGAGCCCGTATAGACCTCAGATAGGCATCATATAGAGAACATATATATAACATACAACTCCTTAAAGCGTTAAAATGCCCGCTCGCCATCAGAACGCGGCCGAGTTTCCGCATAAAGATTGGGCTAAACCCAGAAACCATGGCATAAAATCGGGGGAGAAGAGGGAAAAATCTGTAATGATCGTTAACATAGGAATTAATAAAACACTTAAAAGTTTTACAGAACCCAAACAGGAGGATGGAACGCGGTGAATAAACGGTGGAGAAACGCGGGACTGTACGCGCTACTGGCAATTGCGGTGATTGCATTGGCAACAGCCTTGTTTGACAAACCCCCCCAAGCTAAGGAGACATGGCGGTACAGTCGGTTAATTTCGGAAGTCGAAAATCAGAAAATTGATAAGATCAGCATCAGCGCCGATCGGTCAAAAGCCCTAGTGACAGCGGAAGACGGCACCAAAATTATAGTTAACCTACCATTTGACCAGGACCTGCTCAACACCTTAACTCGGAACAACGTGGACATTACGGTGTTGCCCCAGAGTGATGAAGGGATATGGATGCGGGCACTGAGCAGTCTGTTTGTGCCGATGCTACTGGTAGTTGGTCTGTTCTTTCTGCTGCGACGGGCTCAAAATGGACCGGGTTCTCAGGCAATGAACTTTGGCAAATCGAAAGCAAGAGTGCAGATAGAGCCCCAAACTCAGGTCACTTTTGGTGATGTGGCTGGGATTGAGCAGGCGAAACTAGAACTGAATGAAGTAGTCGATTTCCTGAAAAATGCTGACAGGTTCACGGCTGTAGGGGCGAAGATTCCTAAGGGGGTGCTGCTAGTAGGCCCTCCTGGTACGGGTAAGACTCTGCTTGCAAAAGCTGTAGCTGGTGAGGCGGGCGTTCCTTTCTTCTCTATCTCTGGTTCGGAGTTCGTGGAGATGTTCGTCGGTGTTGGTGCTTCCCGAGTCCGAGACCTGTTTGAACAAGCTAAACAGAATGCTCCTTGTATCGTGTTTATTGATGAAATTGATGCGGTGGGACGTCAGCGAGGTGCTGGTTTAGGTGGCGGAAACGATGAACGGGAGCAAACTCTCAATCAGCTGCTGACGGAAATGGACGGGTTTGAAGGTAATACGGGGATTATCATTATTGCGGCGACTAACCGCCCAGATGTTTTGGATGCGGCCCTGCTGCGCCCTGGTCGGTTCGATCGCCAGGTGGTGGTCGATCGCCCTGATTATGCGGGGCGTTTGGAAATTCTCAATGTGCATTCTCGTGGGTTAACTCTGTCTAAGGATGTGGAACTGGAAAAGATTGCCCGTCGAACCCCTGGGTTTACGGGGGCTGATTTGTCGAATTTACTCAATGAAGCGGCAATCTTGGCGGCCCGTCGTAATCTGACGGAAATCTCTATGGATGAGATTAATGATGCGATCGACCGAGTTCTGGCAGGACCGGAGAAGAAAGACCGGGTGATGAGCGAGAAGCGCAAGACTTTGGTGGCTTATCATGAAGCGGGTCATGCTTTGGTGGGTGCTCTGATGCCAGATTATGACCCGGTACAGAAGATTAGCATTATTCCGCGCGGTCGCGCTGGGGGCCTGACCTGGTTTACTCCCAGTGAAGATCGGATCGATTCGGGTTTGTATAGCCGTTCTTATCTGCAAAATCAGATGGCGGTGGCCTTGGGAGGTCGCATTGCCGAAGAAATTATCTTCGGTGAAGAGGAAGTGACTACGGGTGCTTCTAATGATTTGCAGCAGGTGGCCCGGGTGGCCCGTCAGATGGTGACCCGGTTTGGCATGAGCGATCGCCTGGGTCCTGTGACTCTGGGTCGTCAGCAAGGTAATATGTTCTTAGGTCGCGATATCGCGGCAGAACGGGATTTCTCTGAGGAAACTGCGGCGGCGATCGACGATGAAGTCCGCAATTTGGTTGACCAAGCTTATCGTCGTGCTAAGAATGTTCTGGTGAATAATCGTCAAGTTCTCGATCAGCTGGCCCAATCTTTGGTGGATAAGGAAACTGTTGATGCTGAAGAACTGCAGAAGATGCTCACTTCTAATCAGGTGCAGATGGCCGCGATCGCCTAATCGAGGGCCCTACCGGACATCGCATCTCGCTCCATTAGCGGACTTTCAAATTATCCCAGGGGAACATCTGGTTCATCTCCAATATCCTGGAAGCGGTAGGGAGCGAAGCCCTGCCTCCAGATCCCATCAGCCCCTCCGAAGAGCCTCAAGAAGAGCGTTCCCCGCCCTGTGTTCTCCCTCGTTCCCACAGCGAAGCCTGGGAACATACCTTTAGCGCTCCCGGGGAACCCAGCCCGAGTCAGGAAACGAGGAACGAGGAATCTCAAGAAAGGGGGGCGGTCATAAATAGTTGATAGCCGGATGCATCGCCCGATACATATATATAGCCCGCGCAGGCGGGCTTTGTTCGTGTAGCCAGGCCCCTCGTTCCCACGGCTCTGCCTGGGAACGGGTTCGGGCAGGTCCGCCGAGTACCAATATATTTTGACCACACCCTCAAAAATATAAAGTAAAATAGCTCAAGCTTCAGCACCAAAGCCTCATTGTCGAGGTAAAACAGCTCAAGCCTCAGACATCAGTTCCTGTAGAAGATAATCAAGTAATGACTCCCCAAATAAGTCAGAACTCTCATGCACAGACGAGTCCTGGATTCCAAGGGTGAATCTTACACGGAAGTACACGAGTTAGCGAGCACTCCCGAGTCGTAGACAGGTTCAGATGAGACCTGGACTCTAACGGAAGCTTACTTGGGACTGGGAGTTTTCCTGATGTTGACGGGGGGTATTCTCATCGTTACTAACCAACTTAAGGCCCCGAGTTCGACGATGGATATGCATGGGGGACATGATATGTCCCACCATGAGATGATGGCGGTATATGGTTCTTTTAACCCTACTCCGGTCGCGGTAGAAGTTGTTAAACCTCGCTTGCTAGAAGCTAGCGTTCGCTATACCGGTTCCATTAAACCTTACTTGGAAGTTACCGTTTATCCGCGAGTTGCCGGACAACTAACCGCTTACTCGGTTTATCCGGGCGATCGGGTGTTAGGGGGACAGACTTTAGCCCATCTGAGTGCCGCCGAACTGCTGACTGAAGTTGCGGAGGCGGTAGCGGAAACTGATACCATGAAAATTGCCTTGGATATGAGCAAGATCGAGTTGGAGGAGCAAGGAAGCAAGATCGATCAAATTGAAGCAGATTTAGTTTATCGCCGTCTAGCAATGAGAGTATCTACCCGTTGCAGGGCCGCTCGTGCTTGAGTAGCATGTTCGTCTCGGGATTTGAATCCCGTCGGCACCTTGCCTACTTCAACAACAGCAATTAAGGTATTATCATCTAAATTACCCCGTGCAGAATCAATCCGTTTTTCTAACAGCGTCAACTCTGCCAATGCATCCGTAACTGTCATGGTTGTCATATACTTCACCTCCCTCCCCTTAAAATTGCCGTATGCTTATTTTTATGAGTTACTCGCAAATTGCCTGTGGAATTCTGAGATAATCTTTTTTTCCTTGGTTGAATCTAAGATCGAGAATAACACGGTCTTAAAGTTTCTACATAATCCTCCCCTTGGTAATAATAGATCGGCAAACATTTGGGATCCCATTGATGGATCGTTTTTGAAGACCCCGCATCCCCAAGCCCCTAACACTAACGCATCACAACCCCGATCGGCAAACAAACTCAATAATTTAGAACCCCGATCGTATACAACATCCCTTATTTTAGCAATATCTTCATGGTGGTGTCTGGCGATCGCCCCAGCATTGGGAGCCGGACTGGTGATGAAATATACAAGATAAGGTTGTTCGAGTATATTAAACTAAGCCAGTCCGTCACCGGACCGACTCGTCTTCAAAACCGGACGTGAGACTTTCACCTCATCCGGCTCC
>JACOMV010000223.1:0-7070 GCA_014324065.1 Hormoscilla sp. SP12CHS1
ATATCAATATAATTACGCAAAAAGCACTCCTGGTAAACTCCGTACATCTATATGCTACCATGAAACCATGTCCGTTGACTTATAATGCCTATTATACATGGAATTCAGCCGCTTTAGGGGGAAGTTTTTGTTTAAGTCCCGATATTCAGATGCCGGGAATTGACTGATGGGAGAAATGACAGAATTTATTCTCATTTTACCTACGAATGGGGCTTATACTTAAGAACGAGAATCTAAATGCAGTAGGAAAAAGGCTATGAAACCAGCAAAAATCCTCGTCGTGGATGACGAGTTAGAGTTAGAACGTTTAATCAAACAGCGATTCCGAAAAAATATCAAAGCTAAAGAGTTCGAGTTGTTATTTGTTCATACTGGGGTAGAGGCACTGCAAAAATTGGAAATGGAACCGCAGATCGATATGATCTTGACTGATATCAACATGCCAGAAATGGATGGTCTCACCTTATTAGAAAAAGTCCTCAAAATCGATCCGAATATCAAGACGGTGGTGGTGTCAGCTTATGGGGATCTCCAAAATATTAGGACAGCGATGAACTTTGGTGCTTTTGACTTTCTGATCAAGCCGATCGACTTTGATGATTTAGAAATTACTATCAAAAAAACTCTGAAGTTGGAGGAGCAAATAAAGGCACAACAGCAGCAACTGCAACAGGCGATGGCACAACTACAATACCAGGCTGCTTACGATAGACTGACAGATCTGCCCAATCGTTATCAGATGCTAGAAGAGATTCGCCAATGTCTCGAAGACTCACAGCAGGGTTGTCTATTCGCAGTTTTATTTCTGGCGCTCGACCGCTACAGGAGGTTTAAATACAGCTTTGGTCACGAACAAGCCGATCGCTTATTGGTGGAGGTGGCTAGTCGGTTAAAGTCCTGTGTGGGGCCCAAAGATATCATAGCTCATGTAGGGGAAAATGAATTCGCCATCTTCCTGAAGGATATCCAGGAACAGCAGGCTGTCCAAAAAGCTTCCGATATCCATATGGCCCTGGAATTGCCTTTTAACTTCAACGGGACTGTGATGTCATCGACTACCAGTATGGGAATTGTTTTCAGCAATATCGGTTATCACCAACCGGAAGAATTTCTGCGGGCCGCTGACACGGCCATGCATTATGGGAAGATGCCCTCCTCTGCTAGCACGGTTCTATTCGATCTCAGTATGCAGACAAAGGCGATCGAGCGCTTACATTTGGAAGCGGACCTGCAACGGGCCATTAAATTGCAACAGTTACATCTCAATTATCAGCCCATTGTCTCGCTGAAAACTGACGAGATTGTGGGTTTTGAAGCCCTGGTGAGGTGGGATGATCCCACCAGGGGACTGGTTTCCCCGACTGAGTTTATTCCCTTGGCAGAAGAAACGGGACTGATTATTCCTCTGGGTGAATGGGTATTGTCAGAAGCTTGCCGACAGTTGAGTATCTGGGGCAATCGCTTGCCCGACCATTTCCGTGTCAGTGTCAATCTCTCTGGCATCCAGCTATGGCATCCCCTTTTACTACAGTTCCTTGACGAGTTGCTGCGGAGACTCTCTTTGAGTGGGTCCTATTTGAAGCTAGAGATTACCGAAAGCATTCTGATGCAGAATAGTTCGGCTGCGATCGCCTTGCTGGAGCAATTTAAACAAAGACAGATACAGTTGTCTATGGATGACTTTGGCACTGGCTATTCTTCTTTTTCCTACCTGCAACGTCTGCCGATCAATACTCTGAAGCTTGACCGTTCGTTTGTTGACAACATTGAGGGGCATGGCAAAGACTTTGATATAACCAAAGCTATTATTACCCTCGCTCACTCTCTGGGATTGGATGTGATTGCCGAAGGGATAGAGACACCACAGCAGCGGGATATCCTGCGATCGCTCGACTGCGAATACGGACAGGGATACCTTTTCTCTCGACCACTCGACGGCCAAGAGGTAATCGAATTCATGGCGACCATCAATCCCCAATATAATGACGGGCGTTGCACATTTTGGGGATGATGCCCTTTTTTGCACATAACTGAAACTGGCTTGTAGTCTAGGTTTAAGACTTCTGCAACGCCTAATGACGCCTGCTTATGTTGAGCAGACCTACATCCGCACCAAACAGCAGGCGTCAAGTCAGTTTTTTTAGAACAGACCGAGAGTAAAGGATTCATCGATCGGGAAAGTAGCGCCAATACCCAACCAGAGGGTAACGAGGGTGCCAATCAAAAACACAGTCGTTGCCACCGGACGCCGGAAGGGATTTTGGAACTTGTTGACGTTCTCGATAAACGGAACCAGGATCAGACCCAGAGGTACTGAAGTCATCATCAAGACTCCCAGGAGTTTATTGGGAACAGTCCGCAGAATTTGGAACACTGGATAGAAGTACCACTCTGGCAGAATTTCCAGAGGCGTCGCAAAGGGGTCTGCTGGTTCGCCGATCATTGCCGGGTCTAACACTGCCAGGGCCACGATACAGGTGAGGGTTCCCAGCATCACCACCGGGAAGACGTACAACAGGTCATTCGGCCAAGCGGGTTCACCGTAGTAGTTATGACCCATGCCTTGTGCCAATTTTACCCGTAGCTTCGGATCGCTCAGATCTGGCTTTTTTTCTGTTGCCATAGTTTTTGTTCTCCTTTTCTATTGTTGGCGAGTTTTCACCTCACCAGTCACCAATATGATTACAACGGACCAGAGATGCCCTGCTTGCGAATCATTAAGAAGTGCAACAGCATGAAGACAGCGATCATCCAGGGCAGAACGAAGGTGTGGAGACTGTAGAAACGGGTCAAGGTCCCTTGACCGACGGCGGTACCACCGCGCATCAGTTCCACGATCATCGATCCCACTACTGGAATCGCTTCTGGCACGCCGCTGACAATCTTCACAGCCCAGTATCCCACCTGATCCCAAGGTAGAGAGTAGCCCGTTACACCAAAGGAAACAGTGATCACGGCTAGTACTACCCCCGTTACCCAGGTCAGTTCCCGGGGCTTTTTGAAACCACCGGTGAGGTACACCCGGAAGATATGCAGGATCATCATCAGCACCATCATGCTGGCAGACCAACGGTGGACGGAACGGATCAGCCAGCCGAAGCTCACCTCATTCATCAGGTATTGCACTGAGGTGAAGGCTTCGGCTACCGTTGGCTTGTAATAGAAGGTCATGGCGAATCCAGTGGCAAACTGGATTAAGAAGCACATCAGGGTTATCCCCCCCAGGCAGTAGAAGATGTTGACGTGGGGTGGGACATACTTGCTAGTGATATCTTCGGAGATCGCCTCTATTTCCAGGCGTTCTTGAAACCAGTTGTATATTTTTGATTCTGTTACCTGCTTGGTAAACATGAAGCCAAGGGTCCTAAATATTTATCGAACACTTTTCAAACTGTAACATAGACGAAAGCTTAAGGGGAGATTATGTATAAGCGACTTGTCTGGATGGGATTTTCATTTCTGCTGCCACTGGCAATCGCCCTGACCTCCTGTTCGCCTGCTGCTGAGGCTCTGACGGATAACCAGAAGCTGTTCAATGAAGTCTGGCGCATTGTCAATCGCGCCTATCTGGATGATAGCTTCAATAGCCAGAACTGGTGGCTAGTCCGTCAGGGAACGAAGAAGTCATCTCTGGCCACAAGAGAGCAGACTTATGAGGCGATCGACAAAATGCTCGATAGTTTAGGTGACCCTTATACCCGATTTTTGCCACCTAATGAGTATAAAAGCTTAGAGATTAGCACTTCTGGAGATCTGACAGGGGTGGGGTTACAGATAGCAATGGATGGGGAAACGGGGGTGTTAACGGCGATCGCCCCGATCGCGGGTTCGCCAGCATCCGCAGCGGGGCTGCAACCACTCGATCTGATCCTGAAGATTGATGGGGTGTTAACCTCATCCATGACCTTAGAAGAGGCGGCTAACCGGATGCGGGGACCGGCGGGTACTCTGGTGACACTGACAGTAGAACGTGAGGGGGAGGCAATATTCGATGTCGAACTGGTGCGCGATCGGATTACTCTGAACCCTGTAACTGCCCAATTGCGGGTAGTAGAAGGGCAGGGAAATAGCTTGAATATCGGGTATATTCGCCTATCCCAATTCAACGCCAATGCCACCCAAGAGGTATCCGATGCGATCGATCGCTTGGAGGAAGAGGGTGCTGGGGCTTACATTTTGGACTTGCGGAATAACCCCGGTGGTTTGTTGACCGCAGGGATTGAGATTGCTCGTCTCTGGCTGGATGATGGTACGATCGTCTATGCAGTGAATCGCCAAGGAATATTGGATAGCTTCGATGCGACGGGTTCGGCATTGACTGATGATCCTTTGGTGGTGTTGGTGAATCAAGGCACTGCTAGTGCTAGTGAAATTCTGGCTGGTGCTTTACATGATAACCATCGGGCCCTGCTGGTGGGAGAGAAAACCTTTGGCAAAGGTTTGATCCAGTCTTTGTTTGACTTGTCGGATGGTTCTGGTTTGGTAGTGACTATTGCCAAGTATGAGACTCCCGATCGCACTGATATTAACAAATTGGGAATCCAGCCAGATAAAATAGTGCCTCTGAACCAAATTACTCTCGACCAACTGGGGACGGAAGCTGACCAGCAATATCAGGCGGCTGTAGAATTGTTGACTTCTGATATGATGTTGGCAGATGCAGCATAAGCCTATAGGGTGGGCGGCGCCCACCCTCATACCTGATAGAGCAACCATTAATCATAAAATGGATAGCTGGTAGGGTGGGCACCGCCCACCATCATACCTGATAGAACAACCATTAATTATAAAATGGATAGGAAAAGTTGGCAGCAAATTAAATCCAAGTACGAAATAGGTGGGTTCGTTCAGGGTAAGGTAGAGTTTCATGCGCCTTTTGGCGTTTTTGTCGATATTGGCGAATCTTTAGTCAAGGGGCTAATTAAAATTCCTGACTTTTTAGATTCGGGAGAGATGAGTGAAGAAATGTATCCTGAAATTGGCACAACTATAGGGGCTGTCGTGGTTGGATACAACGAGAGTAATTGCCGCGAGATATTTGAACGCCAAGCGAGCGCGTTCTACACAAAGCTCTCGTTCCCCTGAAAATTCCGACTTTGGTTGTCATTGGGCGTATCGGTGAGGTTGGGGGAGGAGGAAAAGGAAGACAAGGGCGACTGGTGAAGACAAGGGGGACAAGGGGCGGGGTTAGGGGTTAGGGCAATGCTTTCCATAACCTGCTTGGTGGGGCCATCTGTGATGCCTTATTTTTGGTACTCCCCGCTCATATTGGATGCGCCCACTCCCCACTCCCCAGAACTCCCCAGGAGGAATTTATGGCAAAACCTTGAAGTATTTTCCCGAAACCCTTGCGAGACAATGAATCTAAGATATTTAGATGTGAGACTTAGGAACATCTCATACTCAAATCATACTCAAACTCCCATGACAAAGAAAACATCTTCTCAAAAACGCAACCACCGGTACAAAGGGAAAGTAGGGGTCCGGTCATTTCAGGGCATGCTCAGTCTACGCTTACCTCGGTTCCTTTTTGGCGGACAACAAAAAATTATTTCGCTAAGACTGCAAGATAATCCCACAAACCGAAAGCAAGCAGAATTTAAAGCGAGGGAGATAGATATAGACAAAGGCGATTTCGACCAGACGCTGAACCGTTACGGACTGAGGGAGAAACTTCGCTCTCACCCTGATGACGACAAAGTTATACCAGTCTCACTAGCAAAGCTATACGAAAAATACATAACCTCTCGTTAAGATCTGGTGAAACCAAGTACCTGGACAATCAGCTACTAGGGAACTCTGAAGCGGCTGGAGTGGGACGATATCGCCCCAGACTTTTCCTGGATTCGATTTCATCAGGCGGTTGTGTTAGGAATCCGAGGCGAAGGACTGAAAACTCAGGAGTCGCGAATTTTTCCCTGTAATGAGCAACTCAAAGACATTTTAACCAACACCCCCCAGCAGGCAAAGCCCCAAAGCAAGAGCGTTTTTACGAATAAAAGCAGTAAAACAATTTCCATTCCAGCGACACCCCTAGACTGCTGTGTTCCTGCGCTTGCAGATCGCCTACCAGAGACCATACTGCATGCGTCACACCTTTATTACGCTATGCCTAGAAGCCGGAGTGGATGTCAAAGACGTAGCTAAACTGGTTTGAAGCCTTTCAAGATGGCAGGAAACGAATTGAGTACCGTAAAGTTGGCGGTATGATATGGCTTCCAGTTCAATGGAAATCAGAGATTATTAAATCCTTAAGACCCTATGAATTCGTTTTAGTTGATGAATGCCAAGACTTAAACGCTGTCCAGTTAGAATTAAGTTGCATGTTGGCAGGTGTCAACGGTAGGATGCTATTCGTCGGCGACCCTCATCAGGCGATCGTGGGATTTGCAGGAGCTGACTGCGATAGCTACCAGAAAATTCTCAAAAGAATTAAAGGCACAGAGCTGCCATTGTCGGTATGTTATCGGTGTCCGCGATCGCACATCGAGCTAGTTAAGATGATTTTCCCCAATATCTCGTTCTTCCCAGCTCCAACTGCTAGCCTTGGTAAGATTATCATAATCTCCGAAACACAATTTAAAGAGACTAAGCTAACAGAGAAAGACTTGATAATCAGCCGAAAAACAGCACCACTTGTGAGTCTTTGCATCAGACTTATTGCCAGTGGCATCGCCGCGATCGTCAAAGGACGGGAGATCGGGGAATCACTTTATAGGATTCTCGAAGAAGTTGACAAACTAAATTTCCTATTCGAGCAATTTACCTTAGCCCTTGAGCTGTACCACGCCGCCCAAACAGAACGATTCTTGAAGATGGACAATGCCGAACAACTGATCGAACTACTCAAAGATAAGATCGCCGCTATTTATGCTATTTACGGAGCTCTACCGATGGCAAAAAATATCTGGGACTTAAAGGACTATATCGACACCCTGTTCTCCGACAACAGTAATGGGCTCGTTACTCTCTGTACTTGTCATCGAGCGAAAGGTTCAATGGAACTTCATTGGCAGGACAAAACATGGAGAGGAAATAGAGCTTACCCGACACTCGAAAACTGAGATAAT
>JACOMV010000223.1:7188-14395 GCA_014324065.1 Hormoscilla sp. SP12CHS1
GACCACAAGTCTGCCAGAGATGGTAGCAGAAGAAGCCGTATCTATGACAAAGATGGCGAAACTGAGGAGCCGGATGAGGTGAAAGTCTCACGTCCGGTTCTGAAGACGAGTCGGTCCGGTGAAGGAATGGCTTAGTTTAATTCAAGTATTATTGAATACTGTTGTCATTTATACGGACTAGAGCTTATTAGATTGAAAAAGATGGGAGACTGTATTATGGAATGGTATTCGCAATGGGTAAGCGATTGGAGTGAGTATTGGGGGAATTATAGATGACAGCCGCTGAATGGTGGTCATAGAGCTTTCTCAGATTGTTTAGCTGCTTTGGGGGTTATCAGACAAATGGCAGAAGATTCGCCTGATATTTCTTACCCAGAAGGATATCCTCAGCATTTGAAGTCCAAGATCGATAAGGATTTATGTCCGCCGCTGCCCCCACTGCCCCCAGATGATGATTACTTTTAGTCGTGTCCGAGAGTGGTGTCGCCCGTTCTCGGATACGACTCGGATATAAGCTGCGCAGCAGCAGCGCGATCGGGATGTAAAGGTTCTCCTACGGCGCGCGCGCAGCGCAATCGAGTTTCAGATGATCGGGATGTAGAGGTTTTCCACAGTATCTTCCGCTAGATAGGTTTGCCCCCACTGCCCCCAGCTGCGCAGCAGCAGCGCGATCGGGATGTAAAGGTTCCCCTACGGCGCGCGCGCAGCACAATCGGGTTTCAGATGATCGGGATGTAGAGGTTTCCCACAGTCCCCAGCTGCGCAGCAGCAGCGCGATCGGGATGTAAAGGTTCTCCTACGGCGCGCGCGCAGCGCAATCGGGTTTCAGATGATCGGGATGTAGAGGTTTCCCACAGTCCCCAGCTGCGCAGTAGCAGCGCGATCGGGATGTAAAGGTTCCCCTACGGCGCGCGCGCAGCGCAATCGGGTTTCAGATGATCGGGATGTAGATAGTTTTAGAAGTTCTCATGGTTGGAGATCGCCTCTTTCAACCTGTCGATAACCTCGGCCACGGGGATAGCGCCTAAATCTTGAGAAGGAACCCCCGCAGCGCGAGTTCTAATACTCAGAGTATTATCTTCCAGTTCCTTCGCACCCACGATCGCCATCACGGGAATTTTCTGTTTCTCAGCATTGCGAATCATCTTCGGCAGGCGATCTCCCGTAGTATCCACCTCCATGCGCATGGCAAAGGAACGCATTTTATCTGCCACCTCTTTAGCGAAGTCCAACTGCGCGTCACTCACGGGCAAAAACCGCACTTGTACCGGTGCTAACCACAGGGGAAAATCTCCTGCATACTCCTCAATTAAAATGCCAATTAAGCGTTCCAGGGAGCCAAAAGGAGCCCGGTGAATCATGACTGGCCGTTGGCGAGAACCGTCCTCCGCCACGTACTGCAAATCAAAGCGATCGGGCAAATTATAATCCACTTGCACCGTACCCAACTGCCACTCACGTTCCAGGGCATCCCGGAAGATAAAATCCAACTTGGGACCGTAAAACGCCGCTTCCCCAATGCCCTCAAAATGTTCCATCCCCAAGGTTTCCACCGCCCGACGAATGGCGTTTTGGGCTTTTTCCCAAGCCTCATCGGAACCGATATATTTATCCAAATTCGGATCGCGGAAACTCAATCGGGCTCTAAAATTGCTCAAGCGCAAAGTTCCAAACACCGATAAGGTTAAATCTACCACATTCAAGAATTCCTCATCCAGTTGTGCGGGGGTCACGAACAGGTGAGAATCATCCTGGGTAAAGCCTCGCACCCGCGTTAAACCCCCCAATTCTCCTGATTGTTCGTAGCGGTAGACAGTGCCGAACTCCGCCAGACGCATGGGCAACTCCCGGTACGATCGCAACTCGTTCTGATAGATTTGGATGTGGAAAGGACAATTCATCGCCTTCAGGACGAAGCCCTCATCTTCGGACTCTCCCATCATCGGAAACAAATCTTCTTTATATTTCTGCCAATGTCCGGAAGTCTTGAACAAATCGACTCTACCGATATGGGGCGTTACTACCTGCTGATAACCCCGTTTGATTTGTTCTTGCTTGAGAAAATCTTCTAGCAGACTCCTAACCACCGTGCCTTTGGGCGTCCACAAAGGCAAACCCGATCCCACCCGATCGGAAAACAGAAATAAACCCAATTCCTTACCCAGCTTGCGATGATCCCGCTTGAGGGCTTCTTCCTTGCGGCGTTTGTACTCCGTTAGCTGTTCCGGTGCCTCCCAGGCCGTGCCGTAAATCCGTTGCAGTTGCGCCTTCGTGGCATCCCCTCGCCAGTAAGCACCGGCCACGCTTTCCAAATCAATGGCTTTCGGGTCGATCTCGCTCGTATTTTCGAGATGAGGACCAGCACATAAATCCCACCACTGGTCTCCCAGGTGGTAGATGGAGATCGGATCTTCTAATCCTGCTAAGATTTCTAGCTTATAAGGCTCATTAATTTCGGCGATCCGACGCTGGGCTTCTTCCCGGCTGACCTCTTCCCGAATCACCGGCAATTTCCGGTTGACGATCTTGATCATCTCCTTTTTTATCGCCTTCAAGTCCTTTTCCGTGAAGGGTTCTGGATGATCGAAGTCATAGTAAAAACCATTCTCGATCCAGGGACCGATCGTCACCTGGGCCTTGGGAAACAGCTTTTGCACCGCCATGGCCATGACGTGGGAAGTCGTGTGACGGATTTTTTTCAACGACTCCGACTCGCTAGTGCGCGGCAACTGAATTTTGACCGGTTGCACTTCCTCTAATTCTGATTCGGGGATCTCTTGCTTAACCATGCAGCTTTTTTTCTTAATCTCGTCGGTTCGGGCGTCACACTAATGTAGCATAGCGAAAGTTAATTCCCAGCATGCCCCATCTCAAACTGATGTTTTGACACTGGAAACTGATAACTGTAAACCGATCGCTGACATTAGGGTTCTACCGTTCATAGCCTCTATCTTACCGATGTTGTCCGGGAGCGGGTCTGAGACCGAGAATATGAAACTTTCTGTTTCATATTCTAAAGAAATGTAACTTATGTTAAGATTATTAAATAAGTCAGTTAATTGCGATCGCCTTATGCTTTACTCAAATTTGGCACCAGCAGCTCTGTCATTGCCAGTGCGGCCCGATTGGCCGCCGGGAGTTTGGCTGGTAGCAAGGGGTTAGCATCAGCAGCAATCAGCACCAAAACACAAACGCTCCCAGTTGGCCCTAGACTGGGAAAATAGGATTCACTTTGTTTCAAGGCTTTAAAAAGCTATATAACCATCTGGTCTGGAGGAAAGTCGTATGTTACACCTGCTTTATATTCTTGCCTTTACTACCCTGGCTTTGATCGCACTGCGGAATTTAATCGGCAACCTGTTAACCCTGGGTATAGACTCTACCCGCAGTTATCCGCCCCAAAAGCCAAACATCGATAAAAACACTTATCAGTACCTCGCTGGGTCTGGTCGTCAAGCTGTGCCTCATCCAGAATTTTTGGATGAAGCGGGTAACGTGATCGACGAACCCCTGCTGGTGATGCGATCGATGACAGTAGAAGATGCCCGCTCCAAATTGGACGCCCTGTACAACTCAACTCCGGAATCTTCTGGTATGGAAGGTCGCGAAGAAAACTAGGGCCAAGTTGTACCCCCTCCCCTGCCCCAGAACTGGCGGCGGGGCTTTAGGTGACATGAAACAGAGGATTGAGTTTGAGTTGTTCGGGCTGAAAGTTCTGGGCCCATTCAATGAAAGCCTTTGTAACCGGTGTAGACTGAGTCTGATTAATCAATAGGGCGGTGTATTGTTTCTTCTGCTTGACAACCAGGGCGCAGTGGTCTTTACTGTAAATGGTTACGTGATGAAATCCCTCCAGTCGCAGGGAGGACATCAGCAGCGATCGCAATCCCAATGCCTGAAAAATAGTCTGTACCCAGCTCATGTTTTTGACTTCGTTAGTGATCAAATACTCTCTCGGCAAACCGTTTAAGTCAAAAATCGCCGCTCCTAAAATCATGTCCATGTAAGAACTCCCCGAATGCTGGTTAGAAGCAGATACAGAATTTCTTGGGTTGGGATCGGGGGACATGGCAGCTATACTTGTTGAAACTGAACTTGTCGAAACTGATGATTCTGACTTAGATGATAAGCATACGGTAGAAATATCGGGAAATTCATATACCCAGTTGTGGCTTGCTAATTCCTGCCGATCGCGCCCCACCAGAATAATTTTCAGACCGGGGTACAAGTTTTTCGTCCGCCAGCAATTTTGCTGAGTCTGCTTGTCTAGTAGCGCCACATCCAGCAGCAATACCTCTATTGTCTCGCCGCGCAGACCCTCTAATAACTCCATTTTATTGCGGCACAGCAGTGGCGACAACTCCCGTTGCCCCATCACCTCCTCTATACTGCGATCGCTAAACCGACTGAAAGCCAATATAACTCTAAGAGTACCAATGCTTGGGGCTATTTTTGTGAGAGGTAAAGTCATGTTTTTCATCTCCTTCTAGCACTTCCGGTTGGAAATGCTGCGATTAGTTAACAAAATTTATCAACATCAAATTGCTTTTATTTCTATCTAGTATATAGCCATAGATGCCATCCCTGATATTTTCATTCTATCAAAGTTGGGGCTAGAATGGCTTCAGTATAATTGCAGATAATCAGTAAATTTTTTTTCATTCTGGTACTTGGCAAAACTGTGAACAAGCGGCGAAGACCTGACTGACAAAAGCCATACCATTTGGTATTTTTTGTTTGAGATAATATAATTTGTAATCCCTCACGGGAGTGATTTACGGGCAACATAGCCTAAAAGGTTGACAAAATGCTATAGCTAGACTGCTTATTTATTATGATGCAGTCCGGGTCTTGACGATCGGGTTTGACTTCAGGTTGAAGTTATGTATAAGTTGTAGTAAGTATTTTTGCTCTCGGACAGAAGCACCTGCTATAGGGACGCTATAGGGACAACTGATGGGTGCATCTCACATCGGAGATTGCTTCGGGGGGGGAACTCATAAAGCATACGTTACTCGCGCTTACTCCCCCCCTCGCAATGACAAATAGGCAATTGTGCTGTACCACATCAATGCCGAGATTCGCTATACACCGGTTGCTACAGCAAGAGAAATTGGGGAATTTATTTTTACCGAACTCCCTTATTCAAAAAGAATACCAGTATTTGTAGGCTGCGTAGGCCAGGGTGACGACGCCAATGACGATCGCCGATTCATCGACAGCAAATTGGGGATGATGCAGGGGATAATTAGGTTTGTCGGACTGTCCCACGCCGAGGCGAAACATGGTGCCCGGTGCATGTTCGAGATACATGGAAAAATCTTCAGCACCCAGGGAGGGTTCGGGTAAAACTTGCACCCTGGAGTTCCCCCAAGCTTCTCTGGCGCAGGTTTCTACCAACTGTGTTAATCCTGGGTCATTTTGCACCGATGGTAGTTTTCGGCGATAATTGAATTCATAGCGGGCCCCGTAACTGTCGCAGATACCTTTGACAATTTTCTCGATCCATGCTGGTAAATTCTCGCTGGTTTCCGGATCGAGCGATCGGGCGGTGCCGACTAAGCGAACTTGGTCGGCAATCACATTTGGTGCCCGTCCGCCGCTAATTTGACCGAATGTCAGCACTAGGGGACGCAAGGAATTGGTGGTGCGACTGATGGCTTGCTGTAAAGTAGTAATCACCATCGCCGCAATCCAGATAGCATCTACAGCTTCGTGAGGACGGGCACCATGACCGGATTCGCCGATAATCGTCAGTTCTAGGTCGTCAGCGGCGGCGGTTAAGGCCCCGTAGCGGACCCCAATTGACCCTGCCTGGATGGAGGGGAAGACGTGAACGCCCAGAATTGCACTCACGTTTTCCATTACGGCATCCTGCACCATCCAGCTAGCACCTTGACCAATTTCCTCAGCGGGTTGGAACAGCAAACGGACAGTACCCGGTAATTTTATCCCCAGTTGGGAGAGCACCATTGCCGTGCCTAATCCTACCGTAGTATGGACATCATGACCGCAGGCATGCATGACCCCGGTCTGGTGAGAAGCATAAGCAAGATGGGTGCGTTCCACAATGGGTAAGGCGTCCATATCCGTTCTAATTGCTAGCAGGCGTCCGTCGTTACCTTCACCATCTAGTTCGGCGACGACGCCAGTTTTTCCGACATCTTCTAGGACATGGAGTCCCAAGGAAGAAAGCACCCCGGCAACATAGGCAGCAGTTTGATATTCTTGACCGCTTAATTCTGGGTGGGCGTGGATGTGGCGACGAATTTCAATCAGTCGAGGGGCCAGGTTCGCGGCTAAATCTTTAATCTGGGCGAGCATGGTTGATTACAAAAGGCTAGTCGATCGGTCTTATCGTTATGATAACATGGAAATATCTCCCTTGGAGATGAAGTCATGGTGGCAACAATTGCAGCAGAATATATTACCCGGCGTCAATTAAGGGATAAATTTAACCTGGAACGCACTGAAGATGAGCAGTTCTTCCGAGAGTGGCAAGATGATTTGCCCGAACTCACTGATTTAGAAAAGCAACTTCTAGATGAGGTAAAGAGTGATTATCGCTACTTGTCTGAGTCTATTATGCTGGAAGTAATCGTGAAAATGGTGGTGCTGTCGCCACTGTTGAGGCTAGCAGGTTTTTACCGCCCGCCCTTTGATATTACCGCTGAGAAAGAAATTGATATTTCATCGTTTGATGAGGAAACTATTATCAAGGGACGCATTGATATCCTGATTTTTAAGCCTGAGTTTTGGGTAACTGTGATTGAGACGCAAAGGACACAATACTCCCTGGAAGCAGGGATACCGCAAGCACTGGCTTATATGCTGAGTAATCCTCAGCCTTCCCCTGTTCTGGGGTTTGTCACGAATGGCGGTGAGTATAGGTTCTTGAAACTGACCAAACAAAACACGCCCAAGTATGCTCAGTCGGATCTGTTCTCCATCGATAGCCGGAATGATTTGTATACTGTCCTAAGAGTGTTAAAGCGCATAACTCAATTAGTCAGTCAGTAACCGATGACATTTTACACTATAAAGGAACAATCTAAGTTATGGTAGCTGCGACAGTTGTCTGCAAAGAATCAAATGTCTTCTCCCTAGAAGACTATATGCTCGATCCCCCTGATACAGCTTGTTCGCTATTTAATTAGTACAATAACAGCATTTAGTAAACCAGTTCTTAAACGTATTTGTTCCCATC
>JACOMV010000224.1 GCA_014324065.1 Hormoscilla sp. SP12CHS1
GCTGAATTGGGTCTGCATTGAGTATAGCTCTAGTTTAGCACAAAAATGTTCTACTTGTTTCCTGAACAAGCTGTAAATCTGCTACAATGTCTATAGTTCTGTCAATCTCTTCACAGGGTTGTACTGGTCCGGAGAGGACAACCAGAACATCAATGTCAGATCCAAACTCCGCATCACCCCGCGCTTGGGAACCGTAGAGAACCATTCCCATCAGGCGATCGGCGTATAGTTCCCGAAAGCAATGCTTTAATTCGGCGACAATGGCCATAATTTGGGGATTGATCGTCGGTTGCAGGGCGATCGGCATAGCTCAAACCTAATACTCAATCTCTAGTATAGCTCGTTATTGGGTGTGGTCAAACCCGTTGATCGTTTATGGGCCCTCCCAGCTGTCGTATACCCCTGTAGGGGCGAAGCATTCTTACGCAAATTATGACATAAATTTACAGATTTCCTGTCCTCAGGCTTCGCCCTGCACCCCGCGAGAACTCCGGTGTACCAACTGTTTTTGACCACACCCCTCGTTATTTGATGCTTGCGATCGGCAAACGCTAAAGCGTTTACTACGAACCTGCTATACTGGAAAAGAAGTGATTGACCACAACCACCAGGAGACCACATGATTGCTCAGACGATCGAAAAAACCCAAGAAAGCTCGAGCATTGCCCAAGCAGTGATGGCGAAGCTACAGGAGTTACCCTTAGAGCAGCAGCAGGAAGTGTTAAACTTTGTGGAGTCTTTAGCACAAAAATATGCTCCCCGCAAGACCATCTGGGACGAGATTCGAGAAATCGTCAAAGACGTACCAGATGAAGTGTGGGATAGCATGCCCACAGATGGCGCTTTGCAGCACGACCACTATCTTTATGGTACGCCAAAGAAGGAAGTATGAGAACGGTATTTGTGGATACTTTCTACTGGGTATCCTTCACCAACCCCAAAGACCCATTGCATCAGCAAACTGTATAAATTGAGAGGAGTATGCAAGGAGTTCGACTTGTGACAACTGAAGTTGTACTGATTGAACTTCTCAACTACTTCTGTTCCTACGGTTCCCTGATGCGACAGAAAACAGCGATGATTGTTCATAGAATCTTGAAAAATCCAACTATTGAAGTCGTCCCTCACTCTGCTGAACTGTTCAGCGCTGGACTGGAACTCTATGAAAATAGACTTGACAAAGGTTATAGTCTCACAGATTGCATTTCCATGCAGGTAATGCGATCGCGTGGCATCACAGAAGTGTTGACCCAAGACCGGTATTTCGTGCAAGAATGATTTGTCATCTTACTCTAGAGATAACTTACCCTTCAGCTAGAGATTAGGCAGCAATGCTAATGGCTAATAGCAATGAACAATTAGCCATTAGCTAGTCATTAAGCCCCCATTCCGGAATAATGCTTCAACCCCCGCCGCCATAGCCAGCGATTTAAGGCATAGAATATCATTCCCCAGCCCAGCATCGTCATTAACCCGCGCGGCACATTCACTGGCAAACCGACCAAAATTGCCGCTGGGAAATGCAAGAAATAGGGGAACGGCGTCCAAAGCGCTATCTCCCGCACCACTGGGGGAAACACCTCCAGGGGCGCGATATAACCAGAGAGAAACAGATACAACAAAAACCACAGTTGCTCGATCGCACTTGCCCTCTCCGTCCAAAAGGCCAACAGCGCCGCCGTATATTGGATCGAAAACCGGACTATAAAAGCCAGGATAATTACCAGGATAAACAGCAGCAGATTCTCTAAAGTTGGCAGCCAAAACCCTTGGGGATAAAGGGCAAAAAATAAACCCAGCACCACCAGCAAAAACGGCGATCGCGCCACCCGTTCCGACAAATGCATCGCCACGTGACGCCAAACCGGGTCAATTGGCTGTAGCAGTTGGGGAGATAACTTACCCTGCACCACTTGTTCCTCAAACTCCCAGATCACCCAGACAAGCATCAATTGCCGCACGGTAAAAGCTGCGATAAAGTAACGGGCAAAATCAACTGGAGCTAACCCAAAGCGTCCCGAACCAGCCGCTTCCATCCAGATGCCCATCATAATTAACGACATGCTGCCAGATAAGGTCCAGAAGAATAGTTCCGCCCGATATTCCAGCATATGAGCGTAGTAAGTCACTAGCAACACCCGAGCTTTTCTAAGCATCTGGTTCATGAGACAACTCCCGTCTGAAATACTTGCCCCACCACCTGTTCGATCGGGGGGTCAGTCACAGTCAAATCTGCTACATCCAACTCCGTCAGCAATCGCGTCACAGTCTTAGTCAGTTTTTCCCTGCGCACCAGGAAGCGCACCATCTGACCTATCACTGCTTCAATCTCACCATAGTTAGATAACACCTCTTGAGGATACTCCTGGGCGAAATCTACCTTCACCTCCCGATAGGGAGCAAAGCGCTGCAACAGTCCTTCTAGAGAGCCATCATAGACTAGCTGACCCGTATGCATCAGCAGTACCCGCCGACAGAGGGCCGTGATATCTGCCATGTAATGACTTGTTAAGAGTACAGTCGCCTGATAGCGCTGATTGTACTCCCGCAAGAAGTCTCGCACGCTCACCTGAGCATTAACATCCAGTCCCAGGGTAGGCTCATCCAAAAATAGTACCTGGGGACGGTGCAGCAGCGCCGCCAATAATTCCGCTTTCATCCGTTCCCCCAGAGAAAGTTTCCGCACGGGTTGGGTTAACTTTCCCTCTAGTGTTAACATTTCTGTCAGTTCCCCGACCCGTAAGCGAAACTCTCTTTCTGGGATATTGTAAACAGCCCCATTAATCCTCAGAGAATCCATTGCTGGCAAATCCCAGAGTAACTGCTGTTTTTGCCCCATCACCAAAGTAATTTTCCGCAAAAAAGCAGCCTGACGCCGAAAGGGGACGTGACTAGCAACTCTTACCTGACCGCCGGAGGGATGAATCAGACCCGCCAGCATTTTCAGCGTTGTGGTCTTACCCGCGCCATTAGCACCCAAAAATCCTACTACCTCACCCGCTGCGATGTGGAAGGAGACATTCTGAACAGCTTTTACATCTCGGTAGGTGCGTTGCAGGAAGTGGCGCAATGTCCCCTGCAGTCCTGGTTCTTTGACCGCTACTGGATAGACCTTGCTCAAATCCTGGACTACAATGCTCTGCATCAGCTTTACCTGTTACGATACTGATGCCATCCTATGCCAATCTGGGATTGTGGTTAGAGTCGTCCGACGGGCATCTCATCTGTCGGTGTCGTAAATGCTATACCTTTTTTTTAATTGTAGGAGCGCAATTGAGCATCAATTGAGCTGCGATCGGGAATGTATAATTAGTCAGTCTGGTGGGCGGTGGTGCCCATCTTACAAAAATTTATTGTGCCTAGTAAGTTGCCATTAGTAGGGTGGGCGGTGCCCACCCTACTAATGGCAACTTGATGCGTGAGGGGTCAAAGCCCATGCATCCCGAACGCATCGAAACAAGATTCTACTTGGAAGCTAGTTTTACCTTACTTGCTAATCCCACTGCTTGTAGCAGCTGAATTGTCATCCAAGTCAGGTCAATTTCCCACCATTTCAGACCGTGGCGAGCCGAATATTGAAAGGCATGATGGTTGTTATGCCAACCTTCACCATAGGTGACCAGGGCCACCCACCAGCAGTTGGTAGAGCGTTCGTCCGAGTCATAGGTACGATAGCCAAACATATGGGTAGCACTGTTAACGAACCAGGTGCAGTGAAACACGACAACTAGGCGGACGAAAATACCCCAAACTACAAAGGACCAACCTCCCAGCAAGTATAGCAATACTCCCAAAGCTATCTGGATAGGGAAAAAGTAGTTTTGCAAAAACTGATAAACCGGGTCATCTACAATATCTTGGGTGTAGCGATGGATTTCCCAATCTTCGGGGATATGATATAGCATCCATCCCATGTGGCTCCACCAAAAGCCACGAGATGAGTCATGGGGGTCTCCCTTTCCATCCGAGTGCTTATGATGCTGGCGGTGCAGACCGACCCAATCAATCACTCCCCCTTCGCAGCTGAGGGAACCGCAGAAAATGAAAAAATACTCCAGCCATTTAGGAGTCTGGAAACTGCGGTGGGTGAGCAGGCGATGGAATCCTAGTGTAATTCCCAATCCACCAGTTATCCAGTGTAAGAATACTGCCAGACCCACTGCTGTCCAAGTAAAATTAATGGGCAGCAATGCCAACAATGCCCCAATATGGACTGCTATCATAAATACGATCACGGGCCATTTCCGGCGTAGTGGCGTTGCAGGCAACGTCTCGTCGATTTGTTTTGAAGATGTGATTGTCATGAAAAGTTATTTTACCTCATATTCAATCTAACGGATAATTAACTCCGCGCACAATATCTGGCGAAGATCCTTCCTACCCACAAACGACCCATGAGGTGTAAATGAACAGCCCGAAAGCGCTACAAGATGTAAACCAAGCACTTTTGCCGATTTTTCAAGCAATTGACGCTCAGGTCAAGGATAATCTCCAACGGGTCCTAGATGCTTTTCGGCGTCATCGCCTTGGGGCTCATCATTTTGCTGGCGTCACCGGCTATGGTCATGATGATTTGGGGCGTCAGACCTTGGATAAAGTGTTTGCTGAGGTTATGGGTGCGGCGGTGGCGATCGTCCGGGTGCAGTTTGTCTCTGGAACCCACGCGATCGCCTGTGGGTTGTTTGGGGTGCTGCGGCCTGGAGAGGAAATGCTCTCGGTTGTTGGCGATCCCTACGACAGTCTTGAAGAGGTTATCGGTTTGCGGGGACAAGGTCAAGGTTCCTTAATTGATTTTGGTATTAATTACCGTCAGATGGATCTAACTCCGACTGGTACTGTGGACTGGCAGGCCCTATCGCAAGCTGTGACAGCAAAGACTCGTCTGGTCTTCATCCAGCGTTCCTGCGGCTATTCCTGGCGTCCCAGTCTCTCGATCTCCGATATCGAACGCATCGTGCAGTTGGTTAAACAACAAAATCCTGACACGATCTGCTTTGTCGATAACTGCTATGGTGAGTTTATCGAAGACCGGGAACCACCGGCTGTAGGAGCAGATCTGATTGCGGGTTCTACGATCAAAAATCCTGGGGGGACGATCGCCCCAGCTGGGGGTTACATTGCGGGTCGAGAAGACCTAGTAGAGGCAGCTGCCTGTCGCCTGACGGTACCGGGAACTGGCAGTACGGGAGGGGCTACGTTTGACCAAAATCGGCTCATGTTTCAAGGCTTATTCTTGGCTCCGCAAATGGTGGGAGAAGCGATGAAGGGCAATCACCTGACTGGCTATCTGTTCGATCGCCTGGGCTATCGAGTCAATCCTACACCAATGGCGAAGCGCCGGGATATCATTCAGGCTATTCAACTGGGTTCAGCAGCCAAACTGATTGCCTTTTGTCGGGCCATTCAGCAGCATTCCCCTGTAGGTTCCTATCTCGACCCGGTTCCAGCGGAATTTCTCGGTTATGAAAGTCAGTTGGTGATGGCCGGGGGCACATTTATTGATGGCAGTACCTCTGAGTTTTCTGCCGATGGCCCCTTGCGGGAACCATATATTGCCTTTTGTCAGGGGGGGACTCATTGGACTCATGTGGCGATCGCCCTAGAAGCTGCCATTGCCGCAGTTGGGCCAGCTTAGTCATCCCGCAGGGGGTTTAGCCTATTTTTGAGGCTCTGCCTCCTGAGATTGCCTTATTTATCCTCTGGCAATCACATACACCAACCATGTCAACAGACATAATATCATAGGAGGCAGGAGCCTCCCACTAAGGGTTTACTTGACTAATACCAACTTTATGTAGGCTCTCCTGGGTTTATAGTGTAAATCCAAGGAGACCCTTAATGTACGCGCTCGTCAAACCTACCTAGTAGAGGTAGAGTCTCAAGAGGATTTGATTACACAAGGAGAAGAAAAGATGTCAGTAGAAGAAAATGTGCCTGTTATAGAGGTGCTCGATGCTTCAACACAAGAACAAGAAAATGTGCCTATTGAAGGGCTACCCGCTGCTTCAACACAAGAACAAGAAAATGTGCCTATTGAAGGGCTACCCGCTGCTTCGACACAAAAACAAGAAAATGTGCCTATTGAAGGGCTACCCGCTGCTTCGACACAAGAACAAGAAAATGTGCCTATTGAACCCGCTGCTTCGACACAAGAACAAGAAAATGTGCCTGTTGAAGAGGTGCTCGATGCTTCGACACAAGTTGAAATAAGCGGAATAGAAAGAGTCCCGTTTTTGGCTGATTTTCAACGTGAAGGACATCTTTTCCTTCCGTTCTATTTCGCTAATAATTCTGTAAAATGGACGTTTGAGGATTTTGTGTTTGAGGAAAAGTGGGAAGATTGCAAGGTGTCCTTAAAGGGTTCGATCGGGATCTACCTGAGCGACCCGAGCAAATGGACATATTACGAATACTGCGAAAGGTTGGATGAAGTTTCAACAACATATTCGGATGGCGACAAATATAAGAAATATTATGGAGCGTTTATGGCTTATCGTGACGCGAATTATGACAGCGAATACCGCCTCTATGTGAGGGGGAAAGAGTACTGCACGTTTACCCTAGGTGAGTTGAATTCAAGCATTGAACTCGAAAATTTTTTTTCCACGGCAGCGTTACAGAAGGCTGTGAATTACTTCAAGAAGTTTCACAAAAATGATAATCGCTTTAAAAGAAAATCAGCGAGCTTTCCGCTTCGGTTGACCAAACAGAATGAAAACGAGGAAGGATACGTGATTCTTCCGAAGGGAAAATTATATGTAGATGTCGAAAATGCCGTATCATATCTAGGAAATAACTATTTTGAGGAATATGTCAACCAAAATATTTTGTTGTTGACTCAGATTTTCATTCCCAAGAATTGTAAGTGGGTAGTTCCAGAAAACCTATACCTGGAGGGCTTGAAACTTTACGAGAATCTGAAGCGTTTAGTATAAAAAATATTTTTTATACTAGCTAGTCGGTAACTCTCGGAAGGTCAGATAATGACTCTCGGAGGGTCATCGGTAACTCTCGGAAGGTCAGATACAGCTTGTTCAGGAAACAAGTAGAACATTTTTGTGCTAAACTAGAGCTATACTCAATGCAGACCCAATTCAGC
>JACOMV010000225.1 GCA_014324065.1 Hormoscilla sp. SP12CHS1
TGCTGATTGGAACAACTGCGTTTAAGAACTGGTTTACAAAATGCTGCTCCTGTACTAGCTAACTGGTGAACAAGCTGTACAAAATTTAACATCTCCTACCATAGAACTGGGGAGGAAAAGTTTTCAGATTAGAGAAGAGGAATTTTAAGTAGCAAAATCACAAGTTAAGGGAACAATTGAGGGGTAAAATGCACGATTTATATGGGATAATCAAGAAATAAAATTAAGAAAGCTCCTTCAATGTACTTGGGACGACATTCAATTATTTGCCTTCAGGCTTTTTTGTCGGGTTACAGTGTTGCGAAATATGAGTTAGGAGAACAGGAAACGGAACAAGAACGGGATTTTCTGGAGTTTCCTGAGTGGATCCGCCAAAGATTTAAGGTGCAGACTAGCCAATCTTGGGCTAACATTATTCTTTTTTATTCCGAGGATGAGAGGAAAGCACTAGATAATTTTTTTGACCTGTTTGAAGAATTTATCTCTCGCTATTCTGTTCGGAACATCCTCAAGGAAAAAAGTGTAAAATCGAGGGTTAGTGGCGATCGCTCTCATTTGAAGTCGTAGGTTGGGTTGACGTGAGGAAACCCAACCGCAAACAGATATGTTGCGAGTCGGAACTATTGTTGAAGAATACGAACCGTTTTGGAAGTGTAATTTAGCGATCCTAGGGAAAATAAATTAATGCTTTTACTATCAAGCTTTGTCAACTGAAAAGTTGGCAGCGAAGGAGGGTATACCTGTCTGAATGTTTGGGAGACAAATGGTACAAACTATTTCTAAACCTTTAACTTTGTCTGAGTTTCTGAAGCTACCAGAAACAGAACCTGCTAGCGAGTATATTGACGGTCAAATTATACAGAAGCCAATGCCACAAGGCGAACATAGTGTCATTCAGGGTGAACTGATTATTGCTATTAATGCAGTTGTTAAGCCCCAAAAAGTGGCACGGGCTTTTCCAGAACTGCGATGCATCTTTGGTGGCCGGGCGATCGTCCCTGATGTAGCAGTTTTTACATGGGAGAGAATTCCCCGCAAGGAAAACGGCTGTGTAGCAAATGTATTTGAAGCTGCGCCTGATTGGATTATTGAAATACTGTCTCCAGACCAAAGCGCTACGAAAGTTACCCAAAAAATTATGCACGGCCTGAATTTTGAAACGGAAATGGGATGGCTAATAGATCCTGACGATCGAACTTTATTGGTTTATCGTCCGCAGCAGCAGAGGGAAATTTGCGATCGATCGGCGCAGCAGCTTCCGGTACCATCTTTTGCTGGGGAACTGCGGCTGACTGTGGGAGAATTATTTGGTTGGTTGTTAGAATAAACTCAACTCAGCCGCCCTCACCCTAAAGGGTCCGGCTACAGATACAAAGCCCGCCTGCGCGGGCTATATTGCAAAACACCGGATGCACGCCTTCCGCACTTAGTCACTTGTTAAGTTCGTTAAATTAGGGGGTTCTCAAAATGCAATTACTCGATATCATCGCTTTGCTGAAATATTTGCCAGATATAGGTTTATATTGCGGTCAAGTGGGAACCATTGTTGAAGAATACGAAGCGGGTGTTTTTGAAGTGGAATTTAGCGATCCTACGGGACGGGCCTATGCTATTGAAACTTTAACGAAAAATAAATTAATGCTTTTACATTATCAAAAACGGTAAACAGCAGAATGTCCAATCCGAATCACCCAAGGTTGAGCATCGGGATATCGCTGGTAAAGTCGCTCTGTTGCTGTTATAGTATTTCCGGCAAGTTCAAACGCTCCCGTCTCTATGTCGATCGCGACTATTTTGCCGTTCCTGCTTCAAAGAGCGATCGCACCCGTGTTTCGTAGATGCGATCGCCACGTCGAGCAAATTCTTCTTTGCTGTATCGGGGTTGTCTGACTGTCATCTGCTTGCCCTCTTTAACCTTTGCCCTGCTATTTTACCATTAAATTAAATTATTATCCTCTCTCCTTTTCCTCGTTTCCTCGTTCCCTGACTCTGGCAGGGAACGTAATTTCGAGGCTCTGCGGAGGGTGTATCCGCTGTTCAATAGCGATACTCTACTGATTATAGCCAACGAAAGAGCTATCTGGCATTTGCTCCCATGTAAACTTTTGTGAAGGGCGGCATGTCGGTCGGCGATCGGGTCGCGCTGGCCGGTGTACGGCGGTTGTTACATTTGAGATCTGAGCCGAGCATCTGTTGATAATGTTTTAGGCTAGCTATATAATAAACTAAATCTATTCAGATGAACTGGTAGGAGACAACATGACGCAGTTATCATCTAATCCCAGGGGAAGGATTTTTCCCTCGCGCCGACTGTCCCCAGAAGAGAAAGCCCGCCGTCAGGCTGAACGAGAAGAGTCGAATCAGCGCTGTCAGGTTATTTTTGAGCGAGTTCGCCCAGAACTAATTGATGAGTATTACGACTGGTTTATCGTCATCGAGCCAAATAGTGAGGAATATTTCATTGAGAAAGATGAAATGATTGCTATAGAAAAGGCGTGTCAGAAATATCCTCATGCTATGTGCCTCATGCTGAGGCTTAATGAAACAGGAGTCTGTGGGAGAATATGATTTCAGGTGAGTTTAGCGCTAAAGGGGAGTTAGTTTTTGAAATTGATTTGATTGGTGCAGATGGGGAACCTGTACCAGTCAATGCGGTTTTAGATACAGGATTCACTGGCTGGCTGGTAGTTGACAACCAAGATGCTGAAAGTCTTGATTGGCTTTTGGCTCCTGCTCAACAAAAGATGCAGACAGCTACAGGGGAAGCTTCTTTTAATGCCTATCTGGGAACTGTGGTTCTAGATGGAGAGGAGTTTACAATTCCAGTCTTGGGTGCAAATCAACTGGAAAACATCCTCTTGGGTGTACGTTGGCTGGAAAGAAAGCGACTTGTATCAGATTTTCCAGCGGGAGTGCTGACGCTGGGATAGTAGAAAAGGAAAAATACGGCTTGTACCAAAAGAAGCTAGAGGCTCCAGCCTCTAGCTTCTCGTGTCCGACATATTATCACGAAGGTGAACAGAAAGTTACTCCCCCGTTCTGTTCAATACATCGCGGTGGAGAAAAGCATTATCCGACATCTTGCACCATTGTAAATTAGACCCATAAATGTTAGAAGCGAATAGTTCCGACAAGACCATACTCGGTATCGTAGACATTTCCTTCGATCGCACTATCCATTGCCATAGGTTTGCGTGCGATCGTGATCGCCATCAAAATTAAAGTCCATCAAAACTCTGTTACCTCGTCTGACCGCCAGATTATCTTTACCGTCACCATCCCAGTCTCCAACTAAATACTGGCTCTCACCATTTCCATTACCATAGCACTGTTGTCGGTCGCTAGAACCATCAAGGTTAAAATCCATGACAACACAATGACCGCGTCTGACCGCCAGATTATCTATACCATTACCATTCCAGTCTCCAACTAAATACTGGCTCTCACTATTTCCATTACCATAGCACTGTTCTCACGATCGTCTTCTCTCCTGTAATTTTCTCTCTTCGCTTGTAGCCCGCCGGGGGTTGACGCTTGAGCTTTACGTTGCTGGTGTCCCCACTCTAACCAGTCGGCAATATACTTGCTAACTGCTTCTTTGTTGTGCAGATAATACAGAATCGTCGCATATACTTGTTCTAGGGTAAGTGATGTATATATTTGAGCGATTTCCTCTGGGGTTCTGGCTCGATAGATATACTCATGCAGGATCGTTTCAATCCCTATCCGCGAACCTTTCAGTCGAATATCATCTTCTGCCAAAAAGTTGAAGTAATCTTCTAGTTGCATTTTTCCATCATCCTTCAAATCTTGGATCCCGTTTCGCGCGATCGCCATCTCCTCCATTATACCTTTGATGGCATTGAATAATCACCTCCGTTTATTTTACCTTGGTCGGGTTGGGTTTCGTGCGGAAACCCAACCTACGGCGCTACGAACCCGTAAGCACTTTAGTGCTTACGACGAACGGCGCCATCGCATCCATGATACCTTACGATCGCCTTTTTGCCTTGAACATTCTCTCCAGACTCAGGCCCACCACGCCCAATGTTACCAGTCCCACTCCACCCCATTGCCTCAGTTGCAATCTTTCCCCGATCGCGATCCAGCCCAGCAATGCCGTTAATGCCGGACCGCTAGTCCCTACTGCCGCTACAACCCCTACTAATAACTTGGCTTCATCTCCACTCGGTAGGGCGATCGTGCAGCCCCAACCAATGACAAACATCGCTATTATGCGGATAATTGTGGGCCGATCGCCAAACATTCCCCAACTTGCTAACACTGTCACTATAGGATAGATGAAGAAGAGCGTCAGCGCTACCCCGATCGGGATATTGCCAATAGCGATATAAATGCATACTTGAGACAGAAACAGAAAGAAGCCACTCCCCATTCCCAGGTAGCTGACAATATTCGCAACAATGAGAAGCTCGTTCTGCTACAAGGCGGCGCAGAGCTGCTGAAATATAAGTCATGGTTCGGATTGACTGGTATGATGATATAGATGACTGGTCTTGAGCATAATCATTAAATGTTCGATCCGTTCGTACTCATCCAGTTCCTGTTGCTCTGAGGAAGTCAGTTCGCCAGCTTTGCTGCGTGCCAGCAATGTTTGCAAGCGATCGGTCATTTCTGGCGTAGGACAGAAAGCTGCTATCTGTTCTTTTGTTGGTTCGCTCGCAATAAAATTGAGGATGTAGCGGTAGATCTGAGCAGGAACCGCCGGCTGTTTGAGAGATAAACTCAGCAGTTCCGGCAGGCGATCGCCCATTCGATCCAGTTGGTCCTTCAGTTCATCGGGCACTTCAATAGTGATCGTTGCCATAGCTCGATTTTAGCTTTTTATTTGAGAACAAATGGCCTAGCCATTTACTTTATTCATCGCCGATCGTTCCGCTGCTTCTGATTCACAATTCATCAGTTACAGAATCATGTCTCCCGATCGACCTATTGTTGCAGCCATTCATCTACAGGTTCTTCATCTCGACGCAGCAATTCAATTTTTATCTGCATCACTTCTTGGGAGCCTGGGGGTGCTGGTTGCTGATGAAAGATGATCTCGTAATCTGCTGGATCTTGATTGCGTTCTCGCAACCAATCTTGTACCTTCGTTGTTGCGAAGAAGGATTGCCCTTCCAGGAACATACGAGTAATTTGCATTTGCAGGGTATAGGGGGTATAACGTGCCATGTTCTTAAAATGCGATCGTCAACTCTATACGACTGACAACATGAGCTGTCTCACCTATCATAACATCAAATCTCCGATGCAATCAATTAAGCCCGCGCAGGCGGGCTTAGTTCATGTAGCCCAACCCTAAAGGGTTGGGCGCAGAATGTCCTTCTTGCCTTTTTTCGCCATAAATTGCTTTTGATTCGTAGCTGGCCGTGATTTTGCGCACGATCGACCCAAATCTGGCAATGACTATTTCTCTCTCATCCGTGCCAATGTTTTCATACACTTCTCCCGCTTTCTCTGGATATAGCTTGTATTATCAACTGACATGGACCCTTGATATCCAATCCTTCCTTAGATGTAGCTTCAATATGTTCCTGCACATTCTTGCGTAGAAAATTATACCACATCGGCAACGGGGTTCATGAAGTGGATTCCTGGTTTCAGGACTTCCTCCTTCACCTCCCCTAACTCTTCTACTACTCCGACGTTGCCCGCCGGCACTACTATCAAAAATCTAGATCGAATTACATGGACTAATTGGAGGATCGACACCAATGCCATCTGCCAATTAACATGGCGATCGCCTTTACTTGCTTGCGATGCTTTTCCCCCGCCACATTCGCACCCATGAAGGAGATATAGAATGCGATCAGGCTAACGATCGGCTAAAATATGAATCCCATAATTTTATCATCAACTTACTTGATTCTATCTCCCCGAGCTGCTATCTACATTAACTTTTGAGATTGCTTCGTGCCTCGCAACACGCGATTTTGATAACTTTTATCTCAATCTGGTGGGCGATGGGCATCATCTTTCGATCGCCGGTTGCTTTGGAAACCTAGAATCTTGTTTGTTGATAGTTCTGAGGCCATGCTTAACAATCCAATTAGTTTCTTGAGTCGGTGATTCTTGTTGCCAACGTACACAAGTACTAATTACCCAGTTGGGACGAGATTTATTGGCATCATTTAACCAATTACCCACAGAACGCTGTACGTACTTGCTTGGATCCGATCGCACAAATTCCAAGATAGTTAAACCTAGTTCGGGATTTGATTTCAAGGCGGGAATATATTGGCACCAAACTCCTCTGGGTCGAGTTGCTTCGACAGCGCACCGTCGAATATTAGGATCTGGGTTTTGCACCCAGGGAATGAGTAACTCGAAGCTTTTTAGTAAATCTGCAATCAGGTAAGGTCGCAGGAAATACCAGGCATATTCTTTGACAGACATATTGCGATCTGTTGCAAACCTACGCATCACTTCTAACCTTTTCGGCAAAGATAAACCTTTGTTATATGAAATGCTGCCAGCGCTCAAGGACCTGATCTTGTCTGAAGTATGATTTGCCAGTGCTTCAAACACTGCATCCCGGTTGTCACATTCCTCCAACATGTTAAAAATGGTTTCGCTAAATCCCTTAAGTTGCTCGTTCGCGCTTCCATCTTTAAATTTGAGAGCCTCGCGATCGAGATACCGATCGCAACCTATTTCCACAAGAACATTGCCAAGCAAGGTTTGGATGTCAATAGCCAACCATTCCATGAGATTGACAGACTCTATTTTTCCTTGATGGAGTGCTTTTAATACCTCATCGGGAATTTCCGAAAGCTTCCTGGCGCCTTTTCGCTCCTTAAGTTTTTCTATTGGCAATGAATTCATATTTTGGCAATGTTAGATTGTAGATTACCTTCTCTCTTCATTCTATCTCCCCGAGCTGCTATCTACATTAACTTTTGGTTAAATTTTGATATGTTATGATAATCTGGTGGGCGATGGTGGGGCGATGCTACAATAGGAAACATGGCTGGGTGCATCTCATATTTGCGTCGCCGTCCGAACCCTAAAGGGTCCGGCTACACGAACAAAGCCCCAGCTCCCCGGGTAACGCCCCCTCCGCTGCGCAGGGGCTATTGCCTCATCGCCAGCACAGAACTCTCCTTCAGTCTCTCTTTATAACAGAGTACCATGACACAATCTCAACACAAACCCATAACCTTTGACGATTTCATCGCCTGGTACCCAGAGAATTCAGAACATCGCTACGAACTACACAACGGAGTTATTATTGAGATTCCGAAACCAAGGGGTAAACATTCAGAAATTGCGGGATTCCTCAGCCTAGAACTAGGTCTTCAGTGCCGTAGCAGTCAATTATCTTGCTTTATTCCCAAAGAATCGGTCGTTAAACCATTTCGCGACTTTGCTGGATACGAACCTGATGTCATTGTCCTGGACAGGCATTCTGTCAGCAAGGAACCTCGCTGGGAGACGGAATCTATTATTACCATGGGTGAATCTGTCAGTCTCATTGTTGAAGTAGTAAGTACTAATTGGCGCGATGACTATTTTTTCCTGGAGATTATGAAGAAATGGGGAACTCTGAATACTGGATTGTTGACTACCTGCCATTGGGTGGCAGGCGGTTTATTGGCAACCCCAAGCAACCGACGATTTCTGTCTATCAACTTGTAGACGGCGAGTACCAAGTCAGTCAATTTCGGGGAAATAACCCCATTGAATCTCCAGCTTTTCCCGAATTTAATTTGACTGTCGAACATATTTTTCGCGCTGGGAATTAAAAGCTTTGCTTGTTTTTATCACAACCTGGTGGGCGATGCCCACCCTACTTTTTTATCACAACCTGGTGGGCGATGCCTACCCCGTCATCTTTTGAGCGCAGGTTGCTTTGGAAAAGGTTTCTGCATCGCGATCGCCTCTTCAGGGGTCAAGAAAGTCCCTAAATGAGCTGGGAATTCAACCCTTTTACCTAAATATATTTCTCCCACCAATTCCCCGACCTTAGCTGATATCTGTTGATTAAATCTAAAAATTTGACAGCATCGATCGTCACCGCTGACAACAAAGAATGGTTCTTGCTGAGGAAGATCGACTGTGAAGGTAAATTGCTCCCGCGAGTCTCCTATTGACATAAAAACGCTAAATTCATTCCTTACTGCTGTCTGCTGAATTAAAAGTACGGTTGCGTTCATGAGTTAGGCTCCAGATAAATTACTCTTGTCGTCCAATAATTTAAAAACTCTTCTTTCTCCATTTTATATTTTGTCTGATTCCAAGGATCTCGAATCTTTACAAATCCTAGAGCGTCGCAACCATCGACAACAACTAGGTGAGCAATAGGATTGCCAAATTCCTTCATTTCTGCTGCCCAGGATCCTTTAGCTATTAACCGGTCAAGCATAGCAGACATATCGTCGGATACAAAATTACCGCCGCGCCACAGGCCAATATCACTCCGATCGATCTGGTTAAGTACGCGAGCTAGATACGCAACATCTACGGGAACGCCTGTTTCATATGCAATTATAGACTGATCGACATCATTAACTCCTCGATCGCGGAGCAACATTTCACCACAGGCGGGACCGCAAGACAAGCTGTCTTGCTGCTGCACGACCGTCGGATCGATCGCCTCATCAATAACTCGCCAATTTCCACCAGCACCAGAAAGTTCTTGCATATTCCGCTTATGTCAGTGACATTCCAGCCTACATCGGTTGGGTTGAGGCACGAAACCCAACCTACGATTATGTCTAAGCCCCCCTTTTGCAAGGGGGGGGTTGGGGGGGATCCGCAACTAAGTACATATGCAAAATTATTTTTATATTTTTTCCAGTCGTCAATTCCCGAAAAGTTCAATCCATGAAAGCCTTATGGGATAGAAATTTCAGCCATAATTTTCCTGCAAGATCGCCTAACCCACAAATATAAAAATAATTTTGCACAACTACTTATTGCAAGCTTTCTAATAACTGCTTGCGGGCAGTATCTAAAGCTTGTTTCAGCTTACTGGGATCCCGTCCCCCAGCTTGGGCCAGGTTCGGGCGTCCTCCTCCTCCGCCGCCACAGATTTTCGCAATTTCGCCAATGAATTTCCCTGCTTGCAATCCTTTCTGGCTCACCTCTTTGCTGAATGCTGCTACTAAACTCACTTTTTCGCTTTCGGGCACCGATCCTAATACTACCGCGCCACTTCCCAGTTTTTGCAGCAATGTTTCTGCTGATTTCTTCAATGATGCTGCATCCACATCCATCTGCGCTACTATGATTTGGTAACTCCCTACTGTCTCTGCTGTCCTCAATAATTGCTCCGATTTCCCGATCGCCAATTCCTGCTTGACTGCTTCTAACTCTTTTTGCGTCGCTTTCAGTTCGTTTTGCAAGTTGATTATCCGATCGGGCAATTCTTCGGGTTTCGCTTTCAGGCGATCGCCCAATTCCCGGACCACCTTATCTCGCACCTGCAAGTATTCTAGCACGGAACCTCCCGCCACGGCTTCGATCCGACGTATCCCCGATGCTATCCCGGTTTCGGAGATGATTTTGAACAAGCCGATTTCGGCGGTATTCTGGACGTGGGTTCCCCCGCACAGTTCCATCGATACTCCCGGATAGTCCACCACTCGCACTTCGGCACCGTATTTTTCCCCGAACATCGCGATCGCACCTTTCTCCTTAGCTTGGGCGATGGGCATCACGGCTATTTCAGCCTCGTGACCCTCGGCGATCCAAGTATTAATTCGATCTTCTATCTGCTGTAATTCTTCGGGGGTGACCGGACGCCAGCAGTTGAAGTCAAACCGCAATCGATCGAAGTCTACCAGAGAACCTGCCTGGGAGATTGATGCATCGACAATTTTCCTCAAGGCTGCTTGTAACAAATGGGTTGCAGTATGATTTGCTTGGGCCCGGCGGCGACAGGCCCGATCGATCTGGGCCGTCACCCGATCGCCCACATTGAGGGTTCCCCGTTCTATCCGTCCCACATGCACGAAGAAATGGGATTCTTTTTGCACGTCTGATATGCTGACCAGAACTTCATCCCCCGACAGGTATCCCCGATCGCCTATTTGTCCCCCGGATTCGGCATAGAATGGAGTTTCCGATAGCAGGACTTGCACTTCCTCTCCTGCCCGGGCCTTTTCTACGGAAACGCCATTTACCAAAATCGCTTCTACTCGCCCGATCGCGCCCACTTGAGAATAACCCAGAAACTCCGTCCCGCCGATCTGTTCGGCTAACTTGTCCAGAGAACCTTGTACAGTCAAGTCAATAGTTTCATGGGCGTCTTGGGAACGCTGGCGCTGCTTGGCCATTTCCTCCTCGAACCCGGCAGTATCTACGGTCAAACCCCGTTCTTCGGCAATCTCCTGAGTCAGTTCCAAGGGGAAACCATAGGTATCGTAGAGGATAAAAGCATCGACTCCGGAAATCTGTTGGGGATTTTTCGCTAAAATCTCTGCTAGTAGCTTCTCCCCCCGTTCCAGGGTCTCCAGAAACCGCACCTCTTCCCGTTGCAGTTCCCCCTTCACCATATCTGCACCCTGGCGCACATTGGGATAGACTGCTTCCTCCAGGGCGATCGCCGTTTCTGCGACCTTAGTAGTAAACTCCCCTGTAATGCCCAGCAACCGTCCGTGGCGCACCACCCGCCGAATTAACCTGCGCAACACGTAACCCCTGCCGATATTAGAAGCGGTGACCCCATCAGCGATCAGATGCACCACGGCCCGGACGTGGTCGCCGATCACCTTCAGAGAAACTTGCGTCTTGGCATCACATTTACTATAGTCAATGCCTGCAATCTCTGCCGCCGTCTTCACGATCGGGAAGATCGAGTCCGTTTCATAGTTATTGGGGACCTGTTGCAGGATCTGGGCCATCCTCTCCAACCCCATCCCCGTGTCGATGTTTTGCTTCTCCAGGGGGGTGAGGTTCCCCTCGCTGTCCCGGTTGTACTGCATGAACACCAAGTTATAGAACTCGATGAACCGGGTGTCATCCTCCAAGTCGATGTTCTCGTCCCCCAGTTCCGGGTGAAAGTCGTAGTATATTTCCGAACAGGGACCGCAAGGGCCAGTCGGACCCGAGGCCCAGAAGTTATCCTCTTCTCCCATCCGTTGAATGCGATGTGCTGGGATGCCTATTCGATCTCGCCAGATGGCAAATGCTTCGTCGTCGGACTCGAACACGCTGACTACTAGGCGATCGGGCGGTAACTGGAACAGTTGGGTCGATAACTCCCAGGCCCAGGCGATCGCCTCAGACTTAAAATAATCTCCAAAGCTGAAGTTACCCAGCATCTCAAAGAAAGTGTGGTGTCTGGCAGTGCGACCCACATTTTCGATATCGTTAGTGCGGATACATTTTTGGGAAGTAGTGGCCCGAGGCACTGGCGCAGGGCGCTGTCCCAGGAATATGGGCTTAAATTGTAGCATCCCGGCGATGGTGAGCAGCACCGTCGAGTCTTCCGGCACCAAGGAGGCGCTGGGGAGGATTTTATGCTCCCGCTGCTGGTAGAATTCCAGGAACTTGGCTCTTATTTCGCTACCGCTGAGGTATGGCGCTGGTGAAGACATGACCTTTTCGATCGCTTACTATAACAACATTCACATCTTATATTTTTACCAGGGCATCGCCCACCATCCGGTGTCCGGAGGCGATCGGGTCGCGCCAACCAAGCTTGAAACCTGGTTTCTGCGACCATGTGGGCACCCCAACCAAAGATTTTGCAAAGAAACCCGGTTTCTGGCCCCAACGAGTCCGCCCCCGAGAAACCCGGTTCCCTGCTAGCCTGGTAACGAGGGTAACCATCCCTGGTTGGGTTTCCTCTCGTCAACCCAACCTACGACTACCGCTTAATTAGTTGCTTGATCGGGCAATTGAAGCGAACCTCTTTAGAGAGTATCTGGATCGATACCCAACTCATGCCGCTTTTCTGCCAGTATTTGGGCACGTTGTTCCGCTTGAGATGCACGTTGTTCCGCTTGAGATGCACGTTGTTGGGCACGTTCGTCTCCTGTCAGGAGAACATTACCCTCGCGATCGCACCAACGCAACCAGACATCCTGCCTGCCTTCAAACACCCCTGACCATAGAGTTACACCCAGCCCCACTTCCTCTAGCCACGTTTTATTGGTTTCTTCGTAGCGCCTTTCCCTGAGTTCATGCACTCGCAATACTTTTTTCCCCAATTGCTGGCTGGGGTCATACACTATGTAGTATTTTACCCCAATCTTGGCATAAGTACTGAGTTTTTCTCCCAGTTCTTCGCTCTTCTTGTTCGAGACAATTTCTATTACCACTTCCGGTGGTTTCCCATAGTTCCACACCATGTAATAACGGTTTGGCTTGTCCCACCAATCTTGCGGAACCGTTACATCCAAACTCAATAATACATCTGGCACGATCGCCGGTTCTTTCAATGTATGGAATAGACCGACATTTGCTGCTGCTAAAAATTTCTGCCTTGGCGGCGAACTGTAAATTGAGTTGGTCAAGAAGCGTTGTTATTTTTCCGAGCACAAATTGTCCACCGGCGTATCATTCTCCGTGACTAGATTGCTAACATCTGGCTCCCAGCAGTCTGTCTTGGTTATCACTGCTTGTGTACTCATGAGATTTCTCCTAGATCGAGCGCTATTTTAATTTTACCTTATTTTCGGGTGATCGGGGGGAATTGTCGATCCTAATATTCCCAGATCGCCTCACGGTCACTTTCCCATGGCGCCGGGGCACAAAGCAGTCACATCTGACATCTTCGGGTTGCGCCGGGGCACGGCATCGCTCGCTCTTTGCTTCCTATTGCCAATGTAACAGACACGCTGACGCTGTGCCCTGATCGCACCCGGAGGCCCCCCGATATCGCACCCATCCCCACAGGCGATCACGCCGACTGTCAAGGGGGCGGTTCCTTCAGGGCCACGGCCGCCCCACATCAACAATGGCACGGGCTATCAGGACTTAAACAAAAACTTCCCCCTAAAGCGGCTGAATTCCATGTATAATAGGCATTATACGTCAACGGACATGGTTTCA
>JACOMV010000226.1 GCA_014324065.1 Hormoscilla sp. SP12CHS1
AAGGGAAATGGCAGTTAGTATTAGTTGTGTTGTTTGGCTAATATCGTACTCAAAGAACTCCCGGGGTATAGTAGGGACCTAAAAGCATCGCGAAATGAGACCAAGGAACGAATTAACTTCTCGTGTGCTGTCCACATGATACGAAACCCAAGGAGAAATCCTAAAGGTGATTATGAAGGGCTAAAGTCCTAGCTAGGTAAAAACTTGCAAACCGCCCCGGTTAGGCGTTATTTAGTCGCAATACAGAACAAGAAGGGGAGAAATTTCATGAGACAAGACCAGCACGGAGTAATCCAAGCAACGGTTGCCAATGACAACGGTCTTACCAACCAGTAGCCTCCTGCGGTGAAAATCGCAAGTCCGGTTTCGATTTTTCTGAGGTTTGGGGGGTGACCCCCAGTTCGACCCCGACCAGCCGTTCCTTGTACTTCGTACTTCTTCTTGGGTGCCTGGCCAGTGATCGGTATCTGGTTCACAGCCCTGGGCGTGATGCACTCGCTTCGATGCTCGCAACTTCCCCTGTCCTCCTTTGTTTGGCTGACTGGCTGCTACCTGCCAATAATCTATGCTTATATTATATATAAGTAAAACAAATTAACAGGAGGTTGACAAAACTAACTCTTTTAGCTACTGTTTATTCAGTAAAGGAAAACAAACTAACGACGTACCTGGAAAACACCCTGCTGACAGCTGCAACCTACTACATCATCGCTTTCATATGCTCCTCCTGTGGACATTGATGGTATCCGCGAACCGGTTGCAGGTTCTCTGCTGTACGGCAACAACTCCGGTGCGATCATGCGATCGGCGTAATTGATTTTTGGGGACTTTCTACTGATGACGCTCAACTGTACGGCAACAACTCCGGTGCGATCATGCGATCGGCGTAATTGATTTTTCGGGACTTTCTACTGATGACGCTCAACAAGAGGAGGTTAATTTCATGCTGGATTGTATTGTGATTGGAGCTGGCTCAGGAGGACTGGTAACAATCAAAGAACTACTCGAACAAGGCGTGGGAGAGGTAGTCTGTTTGGAACAAGCGGAGGATGTGGGTGGTGTTTTTGCCAATACCTACGACAGTTTAGTGTTGACTTCCTCGGCGACAATAAGTATGTTTTCCGATTTCTGGATTGGGGATGGCAACCAGCATAAGTTTTGGACTAAGGACGAAGTAGTCGATTATTGGAAGAAGTATGCAGAACAATTCGGTGTTCTCGAACACATCCGTTTCGGCTCTAAAGTGGTGGCTGTAGTCGAACAAGGTGGTGAAGGCTGGCAGGTTCAGTTGGCATCCGGAGAGAATTTACTAACGAAACGGGTGGCACTGGCCATCGGTAACAATGCTATCCCTAAGTATCCAGAGTGGAAGGAGTTATTAACTGAGGTTGAGTATTCCCATTCTCAGGATTACCGTAATGCTGACAGATTTGCGGGCAAAACTGTGTTGGCAGTCGGGGGAGGCGAGTCTGGTGCAGACATAGCCCTAGAAATATCCCGCGTAGCTTCCAAGTGCTGGGTGAGCCTCCGTAATTCTGCGGGGTGGATTGTCCCCCGAAGAAGAGGCATAAATGCAGCCGATATTTCTACCCATAGGGGCGTGTGGGGGCTTCCCCGGGATTATGGAGCAGTTCTGACCGAGGCTGTTAATCAAGCCGAGTTGAGCCAGAAAGATCCCGTTTATGATACAGTAGTAAAACTCAATCAAAAGGTTGAAGCCAAAAAAGGCATATGGGGAATTTTCGCAACTAAAAACTTTTCCTTACCTAAGGCAATAGTGAACCACGGCTGTAAAGTGGTTGGTGAAATAGTTAAAGTGGAAGATGGCGGAAGAACATTGCATACGGCAGATGGGGAATGCCTAACAAATGTCGATGCTGTCGTCTTTTCTACTGGTTACAAAAATGCTGTGTCCTTCTTGCCAGAGGAACTAAAACAAACGGACCCCCGTGGTCTTTACAAACATATGTTTCATCCGAAGTATCAGGACAAGCTCGTTTGGATAGGCTGGGCACGTCCTAACTTTGGCAGCCAGTTTCCGATTATGGAAATGCAGGCAAGGTTGTTTGCACTGATCTGCAAGGGAGAACTCGCTCTTCCTGCCCCGGTAGAAATGGAGAAAGTTACCTGTATAGATAGGGCTACCTATCTAGAGCAGTTCGAGAATAATGCTCACCAGGTCAGAAGTTTAGTCGATTATCATCGCTACATAGATGACATGGCCAGTTTGATTGGGTGTGAGCCTCCATTGTGGCAATACTTTTTCTTACATCCTCGCATCTGGCTGCGCATGGTATACGGTGCTATCCAGTCCACTCAGTTTCGACTGCGCGGTCCAGGCAATAAGGAATCCTTAGCTCGAGAACTGCTGATGAAACTACCTGTAAGTAAACCTACTCACATAGTCAAAGCAGGTCTCAAAGGGCGCGTGATTTATGCCTTCAAGGCTCTAATTCCAAAAATAATCTTTTTTGGTCTTGAAGGTTCCCGAAAATCGTCATCTTCCCTGGCAGTTTCTAGGGTTTCATCCTGATTTTACCCATGTTATACTGCGATGCGAAAGGTTAGGTACTGCGCTTAAGAGAGCAGCCAATATGTCATTACCCCGAAGGGATCTCCTGCGAGTGTGTTGGAGATTGCTAGCACTCCCGCTTAAGCAAGATGTATCTGCTGCGAAGGCTGGGGGGGTCAAAAGTTGAAGCATAAGTGGGGGTTTTGGGAGACCCCCCGCTCCCCTCTCCCTGCTCATAACTTCGTTTTTATACCCCAGAACGACCACAATGCAAGGGTTCTAGCCTACTGTCCTCATTTTTTTCAATGTCAGCCCTAGGGCTAACTTGCCTTTGCTCTATAGAGCAAAGGCAAAAGTGTCCGGACTATTGGTTGGTAGTAGTAGTTGTCCTCAATTTATCTGAAATAGCCATGGGTTTGCAAAAATCATCCTTTAACGACAGCCGTAAGATGCCGCCAGGCCCCCCTGCCCTTCCCTTTGTCAGTATGTTGCCCTTCTTCAGTAAGTACTTACATATAGAATTGCATAAACTCGGCAAAAAGTATGGTAGTATTTTTCAGCTTCGTGTAGGTGGTAAAAAGTTAGTTGTACTAAATAGCCTTGAGACTGTCAAAGAAGCTTTATTAAAGCAGCAGGATAGTTTTAACGCTAGGGCAGATTTTGATGTCTTTCAGCAACCACCTCAACGTCACTTCCTGGAACTGAAAAGTGGTGAGAACTGGAAAAAACACCATAGGATTGTAGGTAAAGCCATGCATACATTTGTGGTGAGCAAATCAGACACTATTGAAAGTTGGGCTCTTGAACAAGCAGAAGACTTGGCAAATACGCTTTTAAAATTTGGCAGCCAACCTATTGACCCTGATTTGTATGTACCTCTAGCCACATCTAATTTTATACAAAGACTCATCTTTAATAAAAGAGGTGGTATTGAGGATGCTAAAAAAGATCCTGCATTTACTGAATATGCTTATAACTTAAGATATATTCCTTGTGTTATTGAGGGTGTTAAATTAGAGTTTGTTCCGGGATTGTGGCGGCTAATATTCAAATTATCGCGTTGGAAAACAGTACCAAAGTTTCTCAAGGGTTTGGCTGCACTGGAACACCATGTTTCCCAAAACGTAGAACTGCATCGAGAATCATTCCATCCAGAGGATTGGCGGGACATTACCGATGGGCTTTTGCAAGCTAGCAGCGAACTAACTGAGTCAGATAGAAACGAGCTTGGATTAGGTGACAATGACATTGTTAATGGATCGTTGATGCAGTTTGCGGGAGCTGGTGGAGGTCTTCCCAGTTTTATATTACGCTGGGGTTTGCTTTACATGATTACTCACCCAGATATTCAGACACAAATCCAAAAAGAACTTGATGAAGTGGTCGGTAGAGAACAACAACCACGCTTAGAACATCGTGGTAAATTACCATTAACGGAAGCTTGTATTAACGAAATATTGCGCCACTCTTCTCTGACTACTATGCCCGCCATCAACTACGCTACTACCGCTGATACCACTTTGGAGGGTTACTTTATTCCCAAAAATACCCCTTTAGTCATCAATTACTATACTCTAACCCGTGATGAACGCTATTGGGAAGAACCTGAAAAATTTAACCCGTATCGGTTTCTAGATGAAAACGGGCAACCAAGAAAGGACCTTCTTGATAAGTTCTATCCTTTTGGAATGGGAGAGCGTCGGTGTATAGGAGAGTATTTAGGACGTTTGATGGTATTTATATTTTTCACTAACCTGATGCATAAATGTAAATTTGCAAAAATTTATGGAAAGCGATTAAGTTTTGAGTCTCCACTAGGAGGAGTTTTCTCAACCCCACAGGACTTTAAAGTTGTAGTAAAACCTCGCTTTTAAATGAGTCTTCCAACTCTGGGTTTCAAGCTCTACCTCACATATGTTACTCAAACTCTCGGCAGCATCGGGGTTTGATATATTTACTGTTAATAAAGCACAAAATCCTAGGAATAAGGAGGTGAACCCCTAATGTTAGATTGCATTGTAATTGGAGCCGGACCTGGAGGTATGGTTTGTACGAAAGAATTAATCGAGCAAGGTCTGCAGGAGGTTGTATGTTTAGAACAAGCTAAGGATGTCAGGGGTGTTTTTGCCAATGCCTACGACGGTTTAGTGTTGACTTCCTCAGCCACGATCAGTATGTTTTCTGATTTCTGGATTGGGGATGGTAATCAGCAACTTAGGGACGAGCAAGAAAATAAAGTACCAATGAAAAAGCCGGGGGGAACGAAGGAACGGTCGGTAACACCACCCAAGAAGATTGGTACACCCCATACTGCTTGATACAAGTACCTCAAAGCCTTAGACAGAGGTGATCGAAGTTGACCATCCAGAATTGGTGATGTAATCATGAGTAAAATTCTACCAAAGTTAAAAAAACATCCAATAGAACAAGGGTTTACATGGATCACTGACCCTGTAAAATATTTGGAGACAGCTGTTAAAGATTATCCGGATCTGTTCTTAGCAAACATCGTTGGCGAAGGGGGTCCAACAGTTTTTGTTCAGCATCCCCAAGCCGTCCAACAGATACTGACAGGTGATCGCCAGAATTTTATTGCTTCAGGGAAAACCCATCTTCTACGACCCATAATAGGTAATAAGTCTATATTGGGATTAGATGGTAATCGCCACAAAAAGCGCCGTAAGCTACTCCTACCCTCTTTTCACGGGGATAGAATTCAAGCTTATGGTCAGCTAATTTGCGATTTGACGCTCCAAGCTTTTGAGCAACTTACCCCCAATCAAATATTCACAGGAATAACGGTATGTAAAGAGATATCTCTACAAGTCATATTAGAGGCAGTGTATGGCTTACAAGACGGCGACCGTGCTCTGCGACAATCGGTTGCTAAAATGGCTGATATCTTTCGTTCTCCCCTTAAGACCGCCTCTCTATTCTTTCCTTGGTTACAAAAAGATTTAGGCGCTTGGAGTCCTTGGGGTAGTTTTCTCCGGCAACGAGAAACAATCGATCAGGCGATTTACGAAAAAATAAAAGAGAGGAAAGCTAATCCTGATGATTCCCGTCAAGATATCCTTTCTCTATTAATTTCTTCTAAAGATGAAGCAGGCAATTCTCTAACTTTACTTGAGTTACGAGATGAGTTGATGGCTCTGACATTTGCAGGACATGAAACAACTGCAATTGCCATGTCTTGGGCTTTGTATTGGATTCATCATTTACCAGAAGTCAAGCGCAAATTACTTGCAGAAATTGCTAGCTTGGGAAAAGCTACTGACCCTGTAACAATTGCAAAATTGCCCTATCTCAATGCAGTGTGTCAAGAAACGCTTCGTATCTATCCTGTAGGAATGTTAACTTTGCCAAGGGTAGTGCAGGAAAAAACAGAAGTATTAGGGTATGAACTCGAACCAGGACAGCTAGTCGCAGGATGTATCTATCTACTGCATCAAAGAGAGGATGTTTATCCTGATGCCAAACAGTTTAAACCAGAACGCTTTTTAGAGCGTGAGTTTTCCCCCTACGAATTTATTCCCTTTGGTGGTGGCCTGCGTACCTGTATTGGACAGGCTATGGCTCAGTTTGAAGTCAAACTTGCGATCGCCACAATTCTGACTAATTATGACCTAGAACTAGCAGATAACAGACCTGAATTCCCCAAACGTCTGGGTGCGCGTCTAGCCCCAGATAGAGGAGTCCAAATGGTTCTTAAAGGAAAAAGGGGGGCATTAGCATCCCCTAAATAAAAAATAAGGAGAGGATGATGAAACTTATCAATACGGGTCTCGGACGTACGGGGACCACTTCGCTGAAAGCCGCCCTGGAAATGCTTGGCATTGCTCCCGTCTTCCATGCCCCTGACCTTTTCACAAATACTAAGTAACTCAAGTTGCTACCTATAAAAATTTCGACCTCTCAGACAGCAATTTTTGGCAAAGATATCCAACATTATGCCATTTAAGGCTCTAAAGGCTAATTTTGGTATTGGGGTTCTGTAGGTAGCAACTTAGGTTAAGTAAGTATCTGGATGTATGGGAAGCCGCTTTTGAAGGTCAAACCATTGATTGGCGTACATTCTTCGCCGATTATGAAGTAGCGGATTGGCCTGTTGCCTTCTTTTACAAAGAAATCATCAAGGCTTACCCTGAGGCAAAAGTGATGATTACAGTACGTGACCCCGAAGAATGGTTTGAAAATTTTAAAGCCGTATAGCAGCAATTCCTAAGTAAGTATTAATCTACCGATTCCACGCTTGCAGCGTTTACGACGGTTTATTAGGCTTAGAATGATGGAAGAGTTTTTCGAGGGCAAGGGAAATGACAAAGCACAGATGGTTTGCTTCTTTGAGAATTATGTTGAGGGCGTGAAAGAATTTGTTCCTGCCGATAAGCTGCTAGTTTAAAATGTGACTGAGGATTGGGAACCATTGTGTGAATTATTGTCGATGTGCCACAACAAGCTCTGCCTGGGAACGTGGGAAGTAATTTTGCCATAAACAACGCTTTGGGGGGCAGCGATCGCCTGAGTGCCCCCCAACTTCACAAGCAACAAGGCTGTAGGTCCAAAAGAAAACGTAGATATAAGCTGTAGCGCATTTAAATTACACATTGAAAAATGATCATTCTGGCTAAAACCTTTATGGATCCAGGGTTGCCACGAGTTGGCCCGATAGCCAACTATGCAGTTTAGATGAGCGACAGCTTACTCAAAGTAGTTAACACTATCAGCAACAATTATGAGAGACGATATAAGCCAATCCCTAAATCGCAGTCAGATAGATAAATCTGCCTTGAGTACATTTCAGAGAATTTTGCTGACGACTGATGGCACCGTTACATACATGCTGGAGGCATATTTTTTTGAGTCAATTCAATTGGTCAAATTATCCGAAGAATTAGTAATCCTGGGGCGGGATATTCCGCCGATGGACTTGCAGCAGGGAACTGAGGTCCTTGAAAGGAAAATCTTGTTGCAAGGAAAAATCAGTCGCCGGAATTATATTTATGCGGAGTCATTGCTCGTTTTAGATAGGATGGATGAAAAATTTAGAGAAGAGTTGCTAAAAACCAAAACTCCCATTGGTCAAATTTGGCGAGCTCAAAGAGTAGAAAGTTTTAAGGAAATTATCGATACTGGAAAAGAAACCGCAAACAATATATCTGGATACTTTAATATAGAAGCGGGAGAAAATTTTCTATTTCGTACCTATTGTGTTTGGTCTAACCGAAAGCCGACTATGATGATTACTGAAAAATTCCCTGAAAGCTCTTTTAAGAAGGCGGCTACCAATGTTGGCAATTCTGACGAAGTATAATTTTTTTATCGATCAGTTGTTGTCGGGTGTGGTCAAAAGTAGTTGTATTAGTAGGGTGGGCACCGCCTATGCCTTTTGGTATTAAGTCAAGGGATGGTTTTTTATGTAAATAGGTGTATGCTATTAATCCAGCATACAGTAGAAGCAAAAAATCCCACACACTTCTATGACGAGAATGTTCTATTTGAAAGATGTTCTAAGGGGGGCACGTAACCAGATGCACAAGACTATTGACAAGGCGATCGCGCTCCATGGGCAAAATATCCTTACTGTGCATCACTTCCTGCAAAAGATGAAAATAAACCATCGAACCTAAGATAATACGCGCGGTCGCTTCCGGATCGGCAATGGGAAGACTCCGATGAGAAGCGAGATACCCAGCGATCGTTTCCAGAACGGGTTTGGCAATGTAGCGAACGTAAACCTGCGCTAATATCGGGAACCGCTTCGACTCTCCCATCATCGATCGCATGAAGTCCTACAGTTGGGGATCTCCCGCTGCCATTTCCAGGAAATTACTGACAATGCGCCTCAGTACCACTCGCGGTTCCCCTTCCCAGGGGCGATCGCCAGTCGGGTTGAAGACAGCGGCGTACTTTTCCTTTGCGAACCGTTCGATCGAGGTAGAAAACAACTCTTCTTTATTTTCAAAGTAGCTGTAGACAGTAGCTTTGGACACTCCCGCTGCTTTCGCCACCCGATCCATACTGGTGGCCGCGTAGCTGTCGGCTAAAAACTCTCGCATCGCTGCCGCAACGATCGCTTCTGCTTTTGCCGAGGGTTGCTGGAGATCGCCTGGTTGTGGCTTGTCCATTTTTCTTTTGGAGATGGTTGACAAAACCATACTATACAGTTTAGTATAAAACTCAAGTTGCCACCTATAAAAATTTTTACGTCCCAGACAGCCATTTTTGGTAAATTTCTCCGCAAAAATGCCATTTTAAATCACAAGGCAATTTTGGCCAATTTTGGCTAATTTTGGTTTTGAGGTTCTATAGGTGGCAACTTGAGTTATAAAAGAAAGAGAACTAAACCGTATAGTTGAATTGCGATCGAGAGCGTTCCTATGGAAGCCACAGCCAAAGACCGATTCTCAGACAAACCCCTACTGCGCCCTACCCTAGCCCTAGCAGCAACCGCCCTGTTAGTGGGGGGAGGAGTAATCGCCTATCAGCTTTCTCAGTCCCCCGCACCCTCCCAGCAAGAGCAAGCTGCGGCCTTATTGTCGCAAGTCAAAACCGTGACAGCCTTGGGGCGTTTGGAACCCCAAGGGGAGATCGTGCAACTGACAGCCCCCTCTGCAAGTGTGTTCCCGCGGGTGGAAGAGTTACTCGTAGCAACAGGCGATCGCGTAGAAGCAGGGCAAATAGTTGCGATTTTAGACAACCGCGATCGCCTACAAGCCGCCCTCAAACAAGCCGAAGCCCGGGTCGAAACCGCCCGGGCGAAGTTAGAGCAAGTGTACGCCGGAGCCAAAACTGGAGACATCCGAGCCCAGGAAGCCCGGTTTGAACGAGCGCGCGCCGAGTTAGAAGGGCAAATAAGGGCCCAACAAGCCGCTGTTGCTAGTTTGAAAGCCCAGATGCAGGGAGAAATCAGCGCTACCTCTGCCACCATCGATCGCCTGGCAGCGGAACTAGAAAACGCCCAAACAGAATGCGATCGCTACCAAAGTTTGTACGCTGATGGCGCTGTATCTGCTTCTCAACGGGATAGCTTCTGCTTGCAAGCTGCCACGGCCCGAGAGCGACTGGCAGAAGCACGGGCCAACCTCAACCGCATTGCCACCTCTAGACAGGAACAAATCAACGAAGCTTTGGCTAACCTGGAGCGCACCCGCCGTACCTTAGAACGGCAGATCGTTGAAAATAAGGCAGCATTAGAAGCGATTGCCGAAGTGCGTCCCGCCGACCTTCGGGTAGCACAAGCGGAACTCAACAGCGCCTTAGCTGATGTAGAGAAAGCCCAGGCAGACTTAGAACAAGCTTACGCGCGATCGCCCATTAATGGAAGAGTTCTAGAGATTCATACTCGTCCAGGGGAACCCATTTCTGCCGATGGTATTGCCGAATTGGGACAAACTGACCAAATGTACGCCATTGCGGAAGTTTACCAGAGCGACATCCACAAAGTGCAATTGGGACAACAAGCCACCATTACTAGCGAAGTGCTAACCGAAACCCTGCACGGAAGTATAGATCGCATTGGCTGGCAAGTCCAGCGTCAGAACGTCATCAACTCCGATCCAGCGGCAAATATTGACGCCCGAGTAGTGGAAGTGTCGGTGCTACTGGACGAAGCTTCGAGCAAAAAAGCCGAACGTTTTGCCAACTTGCAAGTAACTGTGGAGATCGAGTTATGATAGGGGGCTTTATGCAACAAATGCGGCGCAGAACCCCTTTAGGATGGCTGCAACTGCGCCACGACAAAACGCGCGTGCTCGTTGCTATGGCAGGTATTGCTTTTGCCGATATTTTGATTTTTATGCAGCTGGGGTTTCGGGATGCTTTTTTCGATAGCAATACGATGCTTCCGCGCAGTTTGGAAGCAGATCTGATTTTAATTAGTCCCAGAGCAAGAGAAATGACGCGGTTGTATACGTTTCCCCGACGGCGGCTATTTCAAGCGATGGACGTTCCTGGGGTGAATTCTGTGGAAGCCCTTTATGTCAGTTTTTTAGATTGGAAAAAGCCTCAGACGCAGCAAAAAACACAGATGTTAGTCGTGGGACAAAATCCTAGCAAACCTGCTTTTGATTTACCAGCAATTAACCGACAGTTGTCAGCGATCAAACAACCAGATACGGTGTTGTTCGATGCCACTTCTCGCGGAAATTATCAGGAGGTGATCGCCCGTTTGCAAACAGGAGAAAATATAACTAGCGAAATCGATCGCATTACGGTTACCATTGCTGGAACCTTTAATTTAGGGGCATCTTTTGCTGTTGACGGCACGTTAATTGCCAGCCAACAAACTTTTTTACGACTATTTCCTCGCTGGCAAGTGGGAACTGTAAGCATAGGGAAGATCAAACTGGAATCCGGTACAGATCCGGAAGTAATCAGAACTGCCTTAAACGAGTATTTACCAGACGACGTGCGGGCCTTGACCCACGCCGAATATATCGATTTTGAATTAAATTATTGGAATACGCGATCGCCCATTGCGTTTATCTTTGGACTGGGTAGCACCATGGGATTTATTGTCGGCGTTGTCATCGTTTATCAAGTGCTATCCACCGATGTTAACGCTCATCTTTCCGAGTATGCTACGTTTAAGGCAATGGGATATCGCGATCGCTATTTACTTGGCGTGGTGTTTGAAGAAGCGATTATTTTAGCGGTCTTGGGATTTGTTCCAGGGGTTGCCGTTTCCACGGGATTGTATGCTTTAACTCGCAAGGCTACGGCCTTACCAATTGTACTTCCTTTAGGGCGAGTTGTCTTTGTTTTTGCCCTGACGATTGTGATGTGCGGGTTCTCAGGGGCGATCGCTACTCGCAGACTGCGATCGGCAGATCCCGCAGATATTTTCTAAGAAATCGCAGTTGTCAGTTGTCAGTTGTCAGTTTACTATCCTATCACTGCTTGATGAACAGTAACTCATAAAATCATCCACTTTTTAATTTTCACTTCCTTCGGGAGGATTAACAGCTATGTCGAGTAATATAACGAAAACCAAGCTGGCGATTTCTCTGCAACACCTGGACCATTATTTCGGTCGCGGACAGCTTCGCAAACAAGCACTATTCGATATTAACCTAGATATTTACCCAGGGGAAATCGTCATTACCACCGGACCGTCAGGTTCTGGAAAAACCACGATTTTAACCCTCGTTGGCGGGCTGCGATCGGTGCAGTATGGAAGCTTAAAAGTGTTGGATCTCGAACTGTGCGGTGCAACGCGGGAACAGTTGGTAAAAGTGCGGCGGCGCATTGGTTATATTTTCCAAGCACACAACCTGCATCAGAGTTTAACTGCTCTCCAAAACGTGCGGATGGGGTTGGAAGTAAATGGAGATTTATCCCCAACAGAAATGAGCGATCGCGCTGAAGAAATACTTGTAGAAGTGGGTCTAGGAGAACGGTTGCATTACTATCCAGAAAATTTATCTGGCGGTCAAAAACAACGAGTGGCGATCGCCCGCGCTTTAGTCGGTCAACCTCCGATTGTTTTGGCGGACGAACCGACGGCAGCCCTCGATAGTAAATCGGGTCGCTATGTGGTAAATTTAATGCAGAAGTTGGCAAGAGAACGGGATTGTACGATTTTAATGGTGACCCACGACAATCGCATTTTATATATTGCCGATCGCATTGTTTGTATGGAAGACGGTCGTCTCGTTCAGGGGAAATAGAAGTAATGCGCGACGTAATGCTCACAACTGGGTCTCCAACCTACGAACTGAGGCGTTTAAGAATGCTCAGAACCCGATACAAATCATTCCCGGGGTTGCGCAGGGAAAATTCAGCAGATGTCGCGTATCTTGGGGCTTCACCTTTGACTAATTTGATGAAAATCAAGGTACCACCAGTGGTTATCATGCCAAAGCACGGTTTCTCTCCCTCGGGGTTGGCCAGCATATAAGCTAGAATTTGTGGGAGTCCAGCTTCTATAGAGAAGCTAGCCCGTTTAGATTCGATTACCATTACCCACAAGTGCTCTTGCAAAACCAGGGTATCAATGCTACCCTTGATTACTATTTCTTCATCAGAGGCTGAAATATCTACAGCATTTTCCGCTTTGAAGTGAACAGGTGAAAGATAAAATTCTCCGATAAAAAGCAGGGGTGAGACGATCGCCATATTGACTGGCTTTTCTAGCAAGGGAGGGTAATAGAGTAAATTAAAATATCCAGCTTTTACCCGGTCTAACATTTGCTTTTGCGAATCAGTAATTTCTGGTAAGTTGTCTTGCCACTCGCGGAAAAATTGGTCATCTTCAACTGGCTGAAGATCGAAGATAGTTTTTAATTGCTTCAGAGTGACGTCTTTAGCTGAAATTGTTTCTACCATAGTTGTGAGTTATCAGATGTTATGAATCAGTAGTAGTATTATACAATCAGATTCCCCGATCGGGAAGGTCAGAGGGACCGCTCCGTAGTTTAAGATCGGGATAGAACTCTACTCTGGAGGACTACAACCGTTTACACTCGACCTTTAGCTCGCCTGATCGAGCAATTACAGCGCTTACCTGGAGTTGGGCCTAAAACAGCTCAACGACTGGCATTACATATCCTGAAGCGACCGGAAGCCGAGGTACAAGCCTTAGCCCAAGCCTTAGTCGAGGCGAAAAAACAAGTCGGTCTCTGTCAGGTATGCTTTCACCTGTCCGCCAAACCCACCTGCGAAATTTGCCGCAACCAGAACCGCGACAAAAACACCATTTGCGTGGTGGCGGACTCCCGGGACGTGATCGCCCTGGAAAAAACGCGGGAATATCGCGGTCAGTATCACGTGTTGGGCGGGATGATTTCTCCAATGGATGGCATTGGTCCAGAACAGTTGACCATTCAAGCCTTAGTGCGGCGGGCCAGTCAGCCACATATTCAAGAAGTGATTTTGGCTATCAACCCCAGCGTTGAAGGTGAAACTACTACCCTCTATATTGGTCAACTGCTCAAGCCGTTTACGAAAGTCACCCGCATCGCCTTTGGTTTACCGATGGGGGGCGATTTAGAGTACGCTGATGAAGTTACTTTAGCACGAGCTTTGGCAGGACGCCGCGCACTGGATGATTAAGCTTACTCTCAGGAAGTTTCCCCTGTACGGAAGAAATCTCAAAGCCAGTTGTATCCTGGAAAATCGGCAGGTTAAAACCTGCCGATTTTGTCCCTTGACATGAGACAATTAACTTTCCACCGACAGAATTTTATGAGCTTTCTGTATCTGTTACTGCCAAGGGGCCTGGTTCTCTTACATCTCTTTGCTGGGAAGCTGCGCTGGCTGGATCTTATGCCCCGTTATCGCTGGTTTTCCCTAGGTGCAGGGATATCTATTGCCTATTGCCTACATTTTTCTCGACATCTTACCGGAGTTGCATAAAGCTCAAGAGGAAATCGAAGCCCCATTGTAGAATATCTGGAAAAGCACGTTTACATTCTAGCTCCGATCGGTTTGGCGGCCTCGATCGGGCTGGAGTTATTAGCCCAGCGATCGCGCCAGTCCAACCGCAAGACTCAAGACTGTACTTCTCTTGGGGTTTTCTGGGTACATATTGGTTCTTTGGAAACTTATTAAGCGATGCGGAAGAACGTGGCTTAGTTAGTGCCTTGCTGCTGTTTGTAGCTTTGGCCGGACATTTCATTGTTAACGACTACAGCTTGCGAGAACACCACAAACATGCTGACGATCGCAGGGGGCGCTGGGTATTAGCAGGGGCGATTATTTGGGGCTGGATCCTGGGAAAATAAATACATCTTGACGAGGTGGCGATCGCGACTCTCTGGGCTTTCGTAGCTGGCAGGATAATCCTGAATGTCCTCAAGGAATAAATCCCCGAAAATCGCGAAAGTTGTTTCTGGTCTTTCCTTATCGGTGCAGGGGTTTACTCGGTATTGCTGCTAGCAGTTTAATCAATCATGTCAAGGGACACAGCTACAAGGGAAGTCCGCTAAAATCGGCAGGTTTTAACCTGCCGCTACGCAGACTAAGTCCGCCTACACTGATTTGATATTACCTGCGTGGGTACTAGCTAGTACTACTTAACCTTCTGTTTGACGAAGTTAAAAATCTTGACCACTTGCTGTTTCAAGGGCTCTATCTGGGCCACCTGTTTTTTCAAGGCTTGAATCTCAGCCTGCATTTTGGCCATCTGCTGTTTGAGCTGTTCAATCTCAGCATGGGAGCCAGCACCAGCTGTGGCTGGGGCCTCGGACGGCGCAGTTGTGGCCGCTGGGGCGGGAGCTTCCTCTTCTAGGGGTGGTTGTGGCTTGGTCGCCTTTTTCATGGCTGATTTGATCGCGCTAATCAGCTGTTTTTGCTCAAAAGGCTTTTCGATGAACTCCAAAAACTCGAAGGGTTCCGGGATTTTCTCCGTTACCTCTTCATATGCAAACTGTATAATTAGTATCGATGTATTGTAAACACGTAATTAGTCTGACAGTTATCAATGCGTAAACCAGCTTGTCGTCCAGGTTCAAGGCTTCGTTACAGAGCTAATATAAAGATATCTGATGAGCAGGATAAGCTGCTCAATTTATCTTTGGCGCAGAGGGAAGGTTCTGAGTCTTTATTAAAAGAAAATAATTTACTAGGTAGTCTTACTCAGTCTCGCAATGAGTTGCGAGTCATTGACCTGTTTGCAGGCGCAGGTGGAATGAGCACGGGATTTTTAATGGCCAGCAACTCAAAAAAAAGTTTCCGGGTGATTGGTGCAGCCGAAATAAATCCAATTTATGTTAAAAGCCTAGAAAAAACCATAAGTTTTTCGAGGAAAACGCAACAAATAGGGCTAATGATTGCTGTCCTAAGGAATTCTCTCCGATTGATTTGAAATCTCAAAATGGTCGAGACATTATTAAAAACGTAGTAGATCGAGAAGGGGGAGTTGATGTGTTAATCGGTGGTCCTCCATGCCAGGGGTTTTCACAGTCAAATAGAAATTCTTGGAGTCCAGATAATCCCTACAATAAACTTGTGGATATTTTTGTGAAATGCGCTATATAACTAGAGCCTAAAGTTATTCTTTTGGAAAACGTACAGGGAATACTTTGGACACCGAAATCAAGCGAAAGAAGGGCAAAAGATATAGGCGTGGTGGATTATGTTTCTCAAAAAATGATTGATGCTGGATATGTTCTTTTCCCAGCTGTTGTGGATGCAGCTTGGTATGGCGTACCACAACATAGAAACCGTTTCTTTTTACTTGGCTTGCATAAAAGTATAGGTTATAGCGTTGCTGACTTTGATGAATGGGGTGCATTTCCAAAGCCAACACATGGATTTTTAGGTACAGCTTGTTCGCTATTTAATTAGTACAATAACAGCATTTAGTAAACCAGTTCTTAAACGTATTTGTTCCCATCA
>JACOMV010000227.1 GCA_014324065.1 Hormoscilla sp. SP12CHS1
ATAAAAATTTCTACGTCCCAGACAGCCATTTTTGGTAAATTTCTCCGCAAAAATGCCATTTTGGGGTAAATCACAAGGCTCTAAAGGCCAATTTGGGCTAATTTTAGTTTTGAGCTTCTATAGGTAGCAACTTAGGCTATTTAGTATCCAGGATATAGCGTGCTGCTTTGAGGGTCAGACAGGATTAAGTCAATCCGATTTTTCTGGAACGGTAAATGCCGATTTTTATCCAGGGCGACTCGCTGTTGCTGCTTGACCAAAAAGCTTTTTGCTGTATTGTACTTCAGCCGGTGACAAGTAGTTCGTATTTGTCTAAGGGAGAAGGGGGCGGGGGGGATCTTCTTACTAACGGGTTTTGACTACACCTCCGATTTTACTCTGGCTAAGGAAGTGCTTACTCCGGCCAAGAAGGCGCTTACTCTGGGTAAGGAGGCTCCCGCTCCGGCCAAGGTGGTGCTTTTACTCCGGCCAAGGAGGCTCTCGCTCCGGCCAAGGAGGTGCTTACTCCGGTCAAGGTGGTGCTTACCCCGGCCAAGGAGTTACTCATCTGCCTTTTGGTAATATTGTTTCAAGTCAAAGCAAAATTTTTTCCCGCCCTGGAATAACTCATTTTCTTGGGAATGAGGAAGTTACTCCAGGGAATAACTTTCTCACTCCCTGGAATGCATTCCAGGATAAAATATCTCTATCGTTAAGGGGCGTGAGCGCAGGCAGCTATCCTCTCCGCATGCGCTCCTGCCGAACCTTTGTTTTGTTCTGGCCCCTATACGAACTTCTAGGCTGGCCTCAGCGCATGTCGAAAATTGCTCTACTAATGCAACTACAAATGAGCCGCACCTGCTCCATCACCTGCACCAACCCCGGATCTACCAAGTCGTGCTTGCAATATCTCGTTTTCCTGCCCCTCTGGGCAATTGAGCAGAGCAACAATTAGATTGATGTAGGCATCAAAGCGTTGTTCGTCCATATCTGAGTACCGTAGTTTTGGGGAATTCGCTGTTTTCATGTATTCGTATCCCTCACGGGAGCACGCTCCGGGCCCCCTCCGCTGCCAGATGCTTCCCAAAAGGATTTATGCACAGAAGCCGCCAAGATATCTTATCGCCGGAGGATTGCGAGGAGCGCAGTCGCTCCTGCCGAACCTTTGTTTTTTCGCGGTCCCTATACGAACTTCTGGGCTGCCGTTCATCCCCCAGTTTACTGCTGGGGCCGGGCGCTGCGGACATCTGAACGTGCGATCGCCACCAGCAACCACCGGTGTCTAGGCAAAGAATAGCACTACTTCCATGAGTTAATATAGTATAGTCAGTTAAGCGTCAGAGACTGGACAAGCTTGACAGGAATCGCCGAACAGATAAAAGAAGGAGAAAAAAGTGATAGCCAAGAAAACCTTCATTAGTCCCAAAGTAGATTTTGCCTTCAAAAAAATCTTTGGCTCCGACCAAAGTGAAGATATTCTGATAAGTTTCTTGAATGCGATCGTCTACAATGGAGAAAGCGTAATTTCCAGCTTAACCATTGTCAATCCTTACAACCCGGGTCAAGTAGAGACATTAAAGGACAGTTACTTGGATGTCCGAGCTTTACTACAGAATGGGGAAATGGTGCTAATTGAAATGCAAATAGCAAGGGTATCGGCATTTCACAAGCCGGTAATATACAATATGTGCAAAGCTTATGCAAATCAGTTAACATCAGGAGACTATTACCTGAAGATATCCCCAGTGATTGCCGTCACAGTAACAGATTTTACTCTGTTCCATCAAAGCCCGAAAGTAATTCATAAATTCTAGTTCAAAGACGAAGAAGACTCTTCAGCGTATCCCGAACACTAATTGCAGCTAATCTTTGTCGAATTGCCGAGATTTGAAAAAGAGTTGAAAGACCTGACTACTTTAGCAGAGAAATGGATTTATTTCATCAAGCAGGCGTCAGAGTTCGAGGAAATCCCAGAGAATTTAGGAGAGATTGCAGCAATAGAAAAAGCCTCAAGGATAGCAAAGCTAGCGAACATGACACCGGAAGAAGCAGAGGCAGTAAATAGTCGCGCCATTCAGTGGCAAGATGAGATAGGGCGGATACAGTATGCAAGAGAGGAAGCACGGAAAGAAGCATTGGAAGAAGGCCGTGCAGAAGGGCGCGAAGAAGGCCGCGAAGAAGGCCGCGAAGAAGGTATTATTGACGGGTCTCGCGCTTCAGCAATGCGTCTGCTCAAAAAGCGATTTGTAGAATTTACAGCGGAAATCAACAGTAAAATTGAAATTTTGTCGCTGTCAGATTTGGAAGCATTAATCGATGCAATTTTCGAGTTCGACAGTCTGGAGGATTTGTTGGATTGGTTGTCGGAGGTTGAGTCCCCCTGAGGGCGATCGTAACCCAGAAACCGGGTTTCTGGACCTGGTTTCTTAATTCAAATTATAGAGTACATTGGGGATGAATGGCCCCTTTTGAACAAATATAGCTGAGTTGATTCGCATCTAAATTTTTGGCATTGGTGAAGTCCACCCCACTCAAAAGAGCTGCTGTCGAACCAGCAGGTGCTTTTTTCAGGAATTCCCTCTCCTGAGAAATCTCTTCTACCGACATCTTCGGGTCAGCAAAAATTGCTCCCTTAAAATCAACTTCCGTCAGGGTTGCGCCCCGGAAATCCACAAGTGTGAGGTCCGCATTCCGCAGACTCACATTCTGTAGCACCGCATTGCTCATGTTAGCGCCAGTCAGCATAGCGCCGTTCAGGTCAGCATTTTCCAGTTTCGTATTACTCAAGTCTGCCCCAGATAGGTCTGCTCCTTGCCATTCCGTTTTGCTCAAGTCGGCAAATTTGAACTTAGCTGCCACCGCCTTGACTTGTACCATCCTCGCGCCGCTTAAATTCGCCCATTCTAGGTTGGCCTCGTCTAGATCTACCCCAGCGAGTTTGGCATTTTCTAAGACTGCTTTTTCTAAAGATGCTCCTATTAATTGGGCACTGCTGAGGTTAGCCCCGTTCAGGCGCGCGCCCTTGAGGTTAGCTTGGTTGAGCTTGGCGCGGATCAGGTTGGTACGAATGATGTCTAGGTTCTGCAGGACGGCGCCGCTCAAGTTAGAGTCTTGCAGGTTGGCACCGCTGAGGTCCACTATCCTATCATCGAAGGTGCCTAGGCGATCGTCTGCACCCGCTCCATAAAAGCGACTGTATTTGAAACTGGCATTGGAGAGGATCGCTCCTCGAAAGTTAATTCCCGATAGATCTGTTTGGTCCAGCATCAGGGTGAAGGGCATCGGATCGCTGGTTTTACCTAGGTGAGTCCGACTCAGATCGGCATCGTGAGTTTGACTGCTGTAAATATTGAGGATTTTCGCGATCGCCTGTTTAGTGGCCCGCAGTCGGAGTTGGAGGATTTTTTGCTGTTGCCTGTTGCTACCGGGTTTAATAGCAGCAATATCATTTAAGAGAGCTTGATTAGCGCGTTGGAGGTAGGGGAGGGCCACAGGTCCGCTACTGAATAATGCTTGTTGAACGGCGTCGATGTTTTTCAGGGAATTTTCTTGCAGCAGCAGATCGACTAAAAATTGCAGGGCCCGGGGGTCGTCGATGGTGCCGAGTGCGATAATTGCTTCCCGTCGCTCCGAGAAAGCTTGTGGCGAATCTGGATTTAACTTATCAACCAGTTGCAGATAGACTTGGTCGTTTCGGCGGCGAAACTCTCGGAGACTTTCTTGACTTTGGATATAGATCTGAGTCCCGACGAAGGTTCCCAATACTGCTGTTATGCCTGCGACGGAGACCATTAGCAAGGTCATCCCCGGGTGTTGGCGCATCCAGTTCCATAGACTCCGCCTCCTACTGATGGACTCTGGTGTCAGGACGATCGCCTCTGTCGTGCTATCATCAGGAGCGATCGCCCCCAGCTGTTCGGAAACCACGTAAGTATCAGCGAGGCGATCGTGCATAGCCCGTCCGTGACGGTTTAAGGGACCGCTGAGGGCTTCTACCAGCAGGAAAACTCCGACCACCCCTGCTAATATTTCCAGGTTAGGAAAAGCTCCACTGTAGCGCCAAATTACATAGGCCGTGCCTACTGGCAAACCCCAGCGTCCGATCGCTTCCCGGACAAATGCTCTAACTATACCTGGATGTTCGCCGCTAGCAGCGATGACCCGGACGCCGAACCAGCGCTTGGGGGATGTTTGACCAGTGGCGCTGAGTAAGAATAGTTGCCAACTAGCCAGGAGTATGGGCGTGGCCAGAGCTGCGGACCAAAATAAGTTAGTGAGGGGGGATACTTGGCGCTCCCGAGAGGTGACCGGCTGTGCTAGAGTTTGGGCGATCGCCTCGGAGGTTGAGACCAGGACAGGGTTAAGAGGGACTTGTTCAGAGGTAAAGTGCACCCTAGTATACTCCCCGAGTTGGAAAGGAACGACACCAGTAGCTGCGAGCAGGGAGACTTCCACCACCCAAGCACCGAGTCGTCTGATGGCAAGTGGCGGTTTCGGGATGCGCAGGGGCCGTTTATCTGATTGTTTTTTGCCGGTCGTCACGGTGGGGCTTGCCATAGGTCTGTCTATATTTTTCTCTTGGTAGCTAAAAATTTCCCCTTTGTCAATACCCGTTCCTAGTAAGCGCTAAAGCGCTTCGGAAGTTCCTAGTAAGCGCTTTAGCACTTAAGAGTCTTTAATTTGACGATGGATTATCTGCCAAGAAAATCTTGTAGACTATGTAAACTAGGACTGCTAGAAAGGCCATACTCACCAGACTGGCCACCAGATGCACGAACATATTCAAGACTGTCAACCCCATGAATAGCCCCGCGCCAATGACTGCAAACTTGCCGACGCTAGGCAATTCTCGATACCAGCTGACTAATTTCTCAGACATCCTCGAAACCTTGATCTTCAATTCTGGCCAGAACTGGGAATTTATTTTGGCTTCCATTTGTCGAAGCTTGCGCTGCAATTCCCGATCGTCTTTATTATTCATGTTTCCCTCACTATAGCAGATTCTACAACTACAATTTTAGCTTTGGCGATGCTTCGTGCCTTAAGGTATGCTTAAACCCAGGAGCGATCGCGCCCCTCGTTCCCACGGCTCTGCCTGGGAACGCTCAGAGAGTCCCTTAGTCTGAACCAAAACCCCAAAACCGCCCAATCCCATGGGGTCTATCAACTGGTGGAGGGCATCGCGACGCTGCAATACTTGTTCTATCCCCATCTTAGCAGTAGAGAGTGCCTGCAGGCGATCGCCCAATCCGAGAGCCATGAGAAATAATCCCTGTTGGGTTTTACCCAGTTTTTCGAGGCCGCATAATTTGCCTTGGCGCTCCAGGGCCGTAAAATCTACATGAGCCGTGATATCTTGATGTCCTACATTTAGATAAGGATTGTGATGACGCTGGTGGCGATAGTAGCATTGTAAGGTGCCCGAACTCCTCTGGGCGTGATAGTATTTATCTGCCCTGTAACCATAGTCTATCGCCAGCAGATATCCCCGCCTTAAGGAAGATGCTACAGTCTTTACCCAGTCTAATGCTGCGAGATTGACTTCGCTGCGATAACCTTCTGGGTAATTATCTCCTGTTAAGTTAATTCCGACTAATGCAAAATATGCTGCTATCTGGGGGGTGGAAAGTTCGCCGATGACTTCGATAAACCGATCGTCCCGGCCAATGGTAACATAAATTTCTCTGAGCTGTCCATTTTCTCTGATAATCTGATGGACGGGGAAGGCGTCAAGCAATTCATTACAGAAAAAACAGCCAGTCACCGAGTTAGGCGGAATTTCCTCCCAACTGCACCAGCGAACCTTCTCTCCCGGCCAGTTTTGCAAGCGTTGCTGTTGTGCTGCTTTCAACCCTGGTGCTTTTTCCACTATTATATATTCCAGGGCCCCAAAGCAGTCTGAATATTGTTTTTGAAGGTATGGTAAGATATCAGCGGCCATTAGTCCTTCCCCGGCACCCATTTCCACTAAGGTAAAAGGAGTTGGTCGTGCTAGGAGATCCCACATTTCGGCAAATTGGACTGCTAAGAGTTCCCCTAAGTCCGCACAGAGATTTGCAGAAGTAAAAAAGTCTCCCTGCTTGCCGATCTTGACTTTGTTACTGCTATAATAACCTTGCTGGGGATGATATAGCACTAAATCCATGTACTCTGCAAAGGGGATCCGCTGCTGCGGTGTTTCGGCGATGCGTTGCGCGATCGTCCGACATAGTTCTGAGTTATTGTGATGTTTGCTTTTCACTATCGGTATTTTTAGTATCAACGATCAAATCCGCAATATTTGTCCGACCAATCTCTGGCATCATCAAGCTATTGAAAGGAAGTGATTGCTTGTTCCATTGTTCCCTGCTTAACTTTAGCAAAGGAATGGCACTTTGAGCAATGAATAGGGAGATGAGTAAGCCGATCGCACCATCTAGCCAAAAGCATTGGAACAGATAAATGGCGAGTGCCGCGAACATGATTCCCACGGAACTGACTAAATCTGCTAACATATGTAGAAAAGCCCCCCGCACATTCAGATTATTTTTGCTATCTTCATGCAGCATCACAATCCCGATCGCATTAATAGCAAGGCCGAGCGCTGCGGTCACAAACATTGGTCCACTCAGGATCTGTTGTGGAGGTTCTATCAAGTGCTGGATCGCTTCAGTAGCGATTAATCCCGCCATCAGAATCAATGCCAGGCTATTCAAAAAAGCCGCGATCGCATCCAAGCGAGGCTTTCCCGGTAGGCGACGGACAAAGGCCAAGCGCATTAACCAACTCGCACTCAAAGCCAGCAAAATTGCGCCTGCATCTGCCACCATGTGCCAAGCATCCGATCGCAGGGCCAGGCTATGACTCCAATACCCAGCCAACCACTCCACGATCGCAAAGAGCCCGATCGCCCCTAACATCACACCCAACCGAAAACGTTGCTGACCTGACATTTGCGATAGACCCATACAGGTCTGGGAATTGCAAGAATGCCAAAAATAAGTCATTTACTTACATCATCCTTTTTATCGTTTTTCTTAAAACCTACATTCCGCACGACAAAATGTATTATACAATGATTACAAGTTCAATTATTACTACTTATGTAGTCTAATTGAAC
>JACOMV010000228.1 GCA_014324065.1 Hormoscilla sp. SP12CHS1
TTGGGGTAAATCACAAGGCAATTTTGGCCAATTTTGGCTAATTTTGGTTTTGAGGTTCTATAGGTGGCAACTTGAGTTACGTATAATTATTTATAATCCAAAGCCAGGCGGGAGCCTTGATGATAGGTCTCCATTTCTAAATATTTATACTCAGTCTTAAGTGGGATGCGCCCAAGCCATCCTTGTAACCTAGATGGTTCAGTGTTGTGCTCAAGCAACAGATCGGGATGTAAAGCCTCCATATTAGTCAGCAAATTGATCGTGGGTTGTACTTGTTCTGTAACTCGTTGTTTGTGCCTACAGGGAAGTATCAATGGCACCAAGCCGGGATCCTTATCTTGTAAACATCATATACTACTTTTGTAGTATATGATGTTTACAAGTGCTTGATGATGAAAGCGAACCGAAAAGCTCATATCAGTATAAATATTTATACGTTATGCTTGGCAAATTATCAGATAGATTACGTATTACAAAATGTCGTGCAATGGCAATCCTGCCGTGCCATTACATATTACTTAGCATATTACGGTGGTGGGTCATAGAGGGTACAGGTAGTGATTTGACTAAGGTCCAGGATTTCAGGTGCTAAAATCACTACTTGTACCCCACCCCCCTATCATCTTTCTGGGCTAGCTCAAAAGGCTGGTAATTCCCGCCTAGGGCTTCCACGATCGCCCGCGTATTCGCCACCATCATGTTAACATAGGAATCCCCCTCACTGCCTGGTGCCCCGATCGAATCAGAATAAAGTTCTTGTGGTGACAATTTTACCCCAGCTTCTGCTGCCACAGTCTTAATCAACTGAGGATTAATCGTTGTTTCGGCAAAAATAGCGGGAACACCCGTATCTTTGACCGCCTGCACCAACTGCTGTAGGGTTTTAGCACTGGGTTGTTCTTCCGTGCTGATCCCAATTAGGGTACCAGAAACTTCTAGCCCATAAGCATTAGCATAATATTGAAAAGCATCATGGGTAGTAATCAATTTGCGCTTACTTACTGGAATGGTTTGAATTTGCTGAGTAATCCAAGTATCCAACTTTTCTAATTCCCCTGTAAGCTGTGCCGCATTTTGGGTAAATTCCTCTCGGTCCTCTGGGGAAAGTTCAATTAATGTATCCCGCATGGCATTTACTATCAGCATGACATTTTTCACATTTCCCCAAACATGAGGATCTGGTACAGTTTCCCCATACTGTTCCAGCTGTAATGGCTGCACTACTTCCCCAACTGCTACCTTACGCGCCTTCCCTCCCACTGCGTTTATCATCTTAATTAACCCAGGCTCTAAATTGTAGCCGTTATATAAAATTAAATCAGCTTCCTCTAAGGCTTTACTATTTTGCGGTACGGGTTCGTAAATATGGGGGTCCGCGCCCGGTTTCAGAATACCCGTCAATTGAATTTCTTCTCCTGCCAGTTGGGCTGCCAAATCATCAAGGATGGTGCTAGTTGCCACAACTAATGGTCTATCGCCCCCAGATAATGTCTGATTCCCACTCTGTTGAGTGCATGCGAATAAGGCAAAAGGCATCAAGAATCCCAGGCAGATCCGAGACACATAAGCCTTTTTCATTCCTCGTTCCCTGGCGACCCTTGGGAACGTAAGGCCCGGTGCTAACGCTGGCAGGCTTTGTTTGTAGTCGCACCCGTTCTCTGGTCCCGCCTGGGAACGGGTGCGGGTTATACCCCGCTGAGTAACCGGTGATATCATATACATTCATATTGATTTCATTTTGATATCATCATCTTTTCATTTTTTTGGTAAGATAGTCAAGGTGAGTAGAGAAATAAATCATGAAGACCCGGAAATTATTTACCGATTTTTCCGGCACGGTGCGATCGCCATCGGGGAGTTGGGCAGGATCTCGGGCGGCGCCATGGATTACCATTAGCGATCTGGGGGTGAATTATCGCGCCTTGAGGGCACTACAGGATATCAACTGTGTAGTACGATCGAGACGGCTAACGGGAATCATCGGTCCTAATGGGGCAGGGAAAAGTACCCTACTCAAGGGGATGCTGGGGTTAGTTCCTAAGGCCACCGGTACTGTGCTGTATGATGACAAACCGCTGATCGCCCAACTGGAAAAAGTGGCCTACGTGCCCCAGCGATCGCAAATCGACTGGACTTACCCTGCTACAGTCTGGGATGTGGTGATGATGGGTAGAGTGAAGAAAACTGGTTGGTTGCGTCCCTTTTCTGCCACGAGTCGGCATATTGCTGCTGATGCCTTAGAACGCCTAGGGATGGGTGCCTATCGCCACCGCCCGATCGGGCAACTATCGGGAGGACAGCAGCAGCGGGTATTTATTGCCCGGGCGATCGCGCAAGAAGCAGAAATTTTCTTTTTTGACGAACCCTTTGTGGGCGTGGATCAAAAAACCGAAGCAGTAATTTTCGATATTTTTCATGAACTTGCCGCTGCTGGTAAAATAGTCCTAGTCGTCAACCACGACTTGGGACAATCGATCGCTCACTTCGATGATTTGATTTTGCTCAATAAAGAATTAATTGCCTCGGGTTCCCGCCAGCAGGTACTCACAGAAGAATACCTGTACGGTGCCTATGACGGTAAAGTATTTTTCTTTGCACGAGGGGCAGCTTAATGTTAGAAAGTTTAATCGAACCTTTGCAATATAGTTTCATGCAGCGATCGCTTACGATCGCTATTTTAGTCGGCATCATCTGTTCTGTAGTCGGCAGTTATCTGATGGTGCAGCGACTGGCCCTGTTGGGTGACGCTATCAGTCACTCCGTACTGCCCGGACTAGCGATCGCCTTTCTGTTAGGAGCCAATATTTTTGTCGGTGCCTTCATTTCCGGGGTCTTCAGTACCACGGTTATTGCCTGGATCTCCAAGCGATCGCTCATTAAAGAGGATGCGGCAATGGGCATTGTCTTCTCCGCCTTTTTTGCCCTCGGCATTACTCTCATTACCATCATCCAGAAAGACAACAAGATCGACCTCAACCACTTTCTGTTCGGCAACATTCTCGGCGTCACCACTGCCGACTTGTGGGATACCGCCATCATTGGGGCCTTTGTCTTATTAGTAGTGCTGCTGCTATACAAAGAATTGCTATTTTACACCTTTGACCCTCTGGGGGCCCAAGCAGCTGGGTTACCCGTACACCTGCTCAACTTCGGGTTAATGGTACTCATCGCCCTCACCATTGTTGCCAGTCTCAAAGCTGTAGGCGTCGTGTTAGTGCTAGCATTGCTGATTACCCCAGGCGCAACAGCTTATCTGTTGGTCAAGCGACTGCACCAAATGATGATTTTAGGGGCAGTCATTGGTGTTGTTGCCAGTGTCAGCGGCATGTACCTCAGCTACTTTTTCAACTTGCCTTCCGGTCCAGCTATAGTTTTAGTAGTATCGGGATTTTTTGTGCTAGCATTGCTGTTCAGTCCCACTCAAGGCATTTTCACCCATTCCCAGTCCGGAAACGGTAGTAGCCACAAATGCGGAAGCATTTCCACCAGGCAAGGCAGCCAGGCAAGTACAACTCACTATTGAAAACAGACAAAAAATCAGGTCCATTCCTAAGAGGCCAGATGTAAAGGGCGTGGTCAAAAGTAGTTGAGATCCTGGCCAAAAGGAGCGCACACTCCGGCCCGGAGCGTGCGAACGACCCTGGCAGATTACAGCGTAGCGCACGTAATACTCATTTTGCGTATTATATGTAATTACTTGTATGACAAAACTGAGCGGGAGCCGAGCTAGCAGATTACAGCGTAGCGCACATAATACTAAATTTACGTATTATGTGTATCATTTGTAGCATATAACTGAGCGGGAGCCGCTTATCAACGGGTTAAATAGTCAGATATGACCCTTTTGACTACCAACTGGTTTTGGCCACACCCAATGTAAAGACGAAGCATAAGGGCAACCATTTTTTGGATCTGCGATCTCCCTCATGCTTCGACCCTACCAGGTAACAACGCTGCTTTTAAGACCGGTTCTCAGATATCAGTCCGGGCCCAACCCTTGCAGACCAGACTCCGATTTTTCGGGCCGTCCGCGGACCGCTCGGGATCTACTCAAACTTTCGACTGAGTTGGAGCTGACTTAGCACTACCACTGTGGGCAGTTTTACCATTTTGGATATTCCCATCCCGGGGCATCAGTAGACCATATCCGCCGTGGTTGCGTTCGTACATCACATTGATCTCCCTCGTTTCGGCATTGCGGAACATAAAGAAATCGTGACCCACTAGCTGCAACTGTTCTAAGGCTTCTTCTACGGTCATCGGCGGCATGGCAAAATACTTTGTCCGCACTACTCCGCTGGGCAGAGATGGGGTCCGCGAGCCCATCAAATCTGACACTACCGGGGTCTCTTCCACAGCCTCTATGGTTTTGACTGTCTTCTTCTGTTTGTCTTCGCGTTTTTCCTTGTATTTACGGAGACGGCGGGCAATCTTATCTGCGACTACATCAATGCTAGCGTATAGATCCTCGCTGCTTTCTTCCGAACGAATAACTTTACCGTTTGCATAAATCGTCACTTCCGCCGTCTGATTGGCCTTTATCCGGGAATTGTGGGCTACCGACAGATTTACATCCACCTCTGTGGTAAACTGTTCAAAATGGCTCACTGCCTTTTCAATTTTTTCCTGTACGTACTCGCGAATTGCCTTGGTGATTTCTATGTTTTTTCCCTGGATAACAAGCTTCATAAAGCTTCCTCCCCTCGAAGTTTGGGTTATATTTCTACCTTAGCACAATGTATTCTACAAAACAATCTTTGTTAAAATATATTTCATTCCTTGACAATGATTAATCTTTGTACTAGCAAGTTGGCTTTTAATAAAGATAAAATTTCCTCTTATTTTGGCATGGTTTCGACTTACCCCAATTCCGGAAGTTTATATAGGTTCCCGATCACAGCGAAGTAGATAGCGGGACGTCAAGCAAACCAAGTATTACGTATTTCCGCCGATGACTACCCAAAAGACCACGCTCCGGGACCCCTCCGCTGCGAGAGACCGGTCCACTCGCACTACCCCAGAGACATGGACCTCCCAACGTCGGTGTTGGCTATTAAATCAAGGTGTGGTGCCTTATGCAGTTGCCTGGAAATGGCAGCAGCAGCTAGTTGCCAGACGGCGCGACAACCCAGAACTAGATGATGTTCTGATCTTGCTGTCCCATCCGCCGGTGTATACCCTGGGACGAGGTGCCAGTCTGGAACATCTCAAGTTCTCACCATCTGACAGTAGCTTCGAGGTTTATCGTGTAGAACGGGGGGGTGAGGTAACATACCATTGCCCTGGTCAACTGGTAGGCTATCCGATTTTGAATCTGCGCTATTATCGACAAGATTTGCACTGGTACTTGCGGCAGTTAGAAGAAGTGGCGATCCAAACCCTGGCCGTTTACGGATTAAAGGGCGATCGCCTCCCTGGTTTGACTGGCGTCTGGCTTGACGGGCGCAAAGTGGCCGCGATCGGCATCTTCGTCAGTCGTTGGATCACCATGCACGGCTTTGCCTTAAATGTTTCTCCCAACTTAGCAGGATTTGAGCGCATTGTCCCCTGCGGCCTTCCCGATTTTTCGGGGACAGCGGGGAGGGCCGGGAGCCTGCGGCCAGTAGGCAGCTTGACAGAATTTCTTCCAGAGATTAACATAGAGGATGTACGCCAGGCGATCTCTGCTGCCTTCAGTCGTGTTTTCCAAGTGCAGATAGAGCCGATCGAGTTAGGCAATTCAGGGTCATCGTTGTTTGAAACTTGAATGCCTATCCATCAGGTTGCATAAGATGTATATTTTTTCACCTTTTGACCACAACCATGAAGCAGTTCGAGAGCTAATCAGTATTAGTTCCCCAGTCATAGCTGCCAACTTCTCTTTAGAAGAACCGCACACCCGCAAGCATAACAATGCTACCATAATAGTTGCGATCGAAGCATCTACCGCCCCATCTGCCCCATTTTTAATGAGGGAGCGAGACCTTAAAGCTCTCTCCTGTCTGTTTGACATTGATGATATAGATGAAATCGAGGCTGACATTATACATTACCTATTTTTGCTCTTGCCAGATCCTGGTTTTGTAGACGATACCCTTTGATTTTTTGCAAGATTATCTCTAGGGCCTCGTTACCTGGCTCCGCCTGGTAATGCCATGGTTCATGTTCTCTACCATGAACCATGAATATTGTCTTAAAAAGGAATTTCATCCGCTTCTGATTCATCAATAGTTGGCGCCTTGTAACTTTCTCCATACCGATCGGTTTCATCCGCGATCTTGGAGTCTGTCTTCGATAAAGAAGATTGATATCCTGTAGTCGAGACGCTATTATTCACCGTCGGTTCCTCCAATACGCTGTTCTTTCTGTTAGATTCCACTGAGGTAGAAACTGGAGCCACGATTGGCCTGGATGCACCGACCGCAGCAGCAGACAGGCTGTAAATTTTAGAAACTGTTAATTCCGCCCGTTTTTCCTTAAACCCCTCTCGTCGTTCTATGGTGTTCATGCTCAACCGACCCTGGAGCACCACTCGAGCGCCTATGTGATAATGTTCTGTGATTTCTGAGGCTAAATTTCCCCATCCCACCACCTTGAGTTTACCAGTGGGATCTTCACTCTTCAACCCTGGGAACTCCACTAGCATTTCCGCGATCGCGGTTTGATTGTCTGGACGGTATCGCAGTTGCGGTTCTTGAATTATCTCCGCTATCAAAATGCAGCTATTCATATAAATTGCTCTCTGTTCTGGGACTCTTTTCTTTTCGCAAATTTTCTCACTATCTACCAATTCTTTATCACATTCCTTTCCTCCTTTGACTTTACAACCCTTGTCAGATTACAGTTGTCATAGTTAATACTATTCTTGCCAATTTTTAATTCTCAGCCTAGTGCTTTGACCACTTTATATTGATGGATAGAGCAGCTCTAATTTGATACGAGCATCTTCAGCGGTGAAACGCCAATTAACAGGACCAGAATCCTGATTGCGACGCTGTTGAAAAGCGGCAACCTCTTGAAGCAAAGTTTCCTTATCTGGAATTCTACAATCTAAACATTGTCTCCCTTTTCTGCCATATTGAGCCAGCTACCATGCTTGGGGGTATAGTCCACCCCTTCTTCCACAAAGCGTTTGCGTACCAGTTCAATGGTGGACTGACTGATATCTAAGGCTTCACTAATCTGAGAATCAGTCCAACCACCGTTGTCTTGATTAATATCTGCTTTCAACAAGATTCGAGCATGAGTAAGTTTATAGGCAGCTGCTTTACCTGAGGAGTCATTTGGGACAATGCTTCAAGCTCAGAGGATGTGAGTGTTACGATGTACGATGTACTTCTTTTTTGGCATGGGACTGGCAAGTCATTTGAGGGCATATCTGCTATATTATCTAATTTATGTATATCCGTCAAATTAAAATGGTCAGAGCACTAGAAACTACTTGCACCTTCCCCCCTCGTTCCCACGGCTCTGCCTGGGAACGTCCGACTCAACAAAGTCTTTTACCAGATTGCGGGACTCCCATAAAGTCGCTTCGACCACTCTCCTGTCATTACTGTTAGCAAAAATATGCACTAGGGGTTCACCCGCATCTGGCAAAATCAATACCCAACTATCTGTCGATATCCCCTGGGTAGTGCGAGTAGGCGTCACTACTGTCCCGCCACCACGGGACTTTGATTGCTGGTTAAAAATCTTAACCCCATCTACTAATTCCAACTGTGTTGCTGGGTATTTTCCCACCAGATAACGCATCAGTGCTCCTTTAATATTCCAGGGGCAGCGAATAGTATACTGCTTATGGTAAACGCGGGGCAACTCCGAACGAATTTTTCCCAGACTCAGATCCTGAAGCTTCAGCATTTCAATCAACTTAGCGGTACAGAACATGGCATCAAACCCCGGATGCAACTGGGGGAAAATGAAACCCATATCCCCACTTCCTCCCAGTATCACATGGGGATTGGCGTGACTTGCCTCCATCACCGCCCTCGGGTTAGCCTTAGTGCGAATTACCCTGCCATCGTGACGCAGGGCGATTTGTTCCACCGCACTCGACGCATGCACTGGCACCACGATCGTTCCGCCGCTACCGTGAGCTGTCAGCATCATCTGCACCATCAGCGCCGTCAAGCTTTCACCCCGAATTGGACTGCCAGTTTCATCGACTAAAATCAGCTGTTCTCCATTTGCCGACACCTGCACTCCCATAGTAGCCTTTAGTGCCTCCACCACACGAGCCAACTGATCGAGCAATCCCTCCCGCGAGCCAACTGACAGCGGCGTCTGGTTCAAACTAGCATTGAGCACTAACGCATCACAGCCAAACTTGGCTAACAACTGTGGTAGCACCGCACCATTAACTGCATAGGCATAGTCTATCACCACTCTCGTTCCCAGGGAGACCCTGGGAACGTAGTACACCCGTTTAATCGCCTTCACATCCAGATGCTTCTCAAAGGCAGTCATATAGATAGAAAGCACATCAGAAGGATAAGCAACATTGCCGATCTCCTGTAGAGGAGATCGCCTGAGGTCTTCCTTGAAATAAGCCCCCTCAATTTTTTTCTCTCTAGCTTTAGAGATATTGATGCCCTTGCGGTCCAAAATTTCGATCGCAAGGGCATCGGGTCGTTCTGGGTGTGCGCGGACGTGAATTCCACCAGCAACTGCTAGGGTAGGAATCACGGTACGGACAATGGGCAGAGCTGTTGCTTCCAGGTTCTGCACGTTTATGCCCGCAGACATTAAACCTGCAATTAACGACTGGCTGACCATGCGGGAGATGGTCCGCTGGTCTCGCGAGACAGTTACCTGGGAACATGATTTCAAAGTTGAGCCGTAAGCTACCCCTAACTTTACCGCAAATTCTGGCGTGATGTCGATATTCGCCAGACCTTGAACGCCCCGCTGACTAAACAGGTTGCGCCGAACGATGTTACCCCAAATCAGATTAATGTTCAATATCGCACCTGCTTCAATCTCTTTGTTGGGCCATACTCGGACTTGGGGCGCGATCTTGGCTTCTTCTCCTACGTTCGACAGAGAACCGACTACGGCTCCTTCCAATATTTGGGCCCTCCGGTCTACACGACTGCCACGACCGATCGTGCAGCCTCGCAGCTGGGCTTCTTCGCCGACGATCGCTCCATTCCAAATTATCGGGCGTTTCAAGTTGGCATCCTTGGCGATCATCACGTTGTCCCCAATTACCGTGCCCGCATCCAGCTGCACTCGCTGTCCAATCCGGCAGTTTTTCCCAATCAGAACTGGCGGTTCTATTTTCGCGCTCGGATCGATGTAAGTATTGTGGCCTACCCAGACTCCTGGATCTTTTTGTTCGTAGGCTTCTTCGAGTTTCACTTGTTGGGATAGGGCATCATATTGGGCTTCTCGGTAAGCATCCAGGTGTCCAACATCGCACCAGTACTCTTTGGCAACGTAGCCGTACATGGGCTCATTATTCTCTAGCAGCTGGGGGAACAAGTCTTTGGAAAAGTCTGACTCTTGGTCCTCTGATAGATAGTCAAGCACTTCTGGTTCCAGGATATAGGTGCCAGTATTGACTGTATCGGAGAAGATTTCGCTAGTGGAAGGCTTTTCGAGAAACCGGCTGATTCTCTGGTTAGAGTCGGTGATTACCACGCCAAATTCTAGCGGGTTGGGGACTTGAGCTAGGATAATGGTTGCTTTTGAGCCCTTTTGCTTGTGAAACGCGATCGCCGCTGTCAGGTCAAAGTCGGTAATGCTGTCGCCGCTAATCACTAGGAAAGTTGAATCTAGCAGTTCGGCGATATTCTTGACGCAACCAGCTGTTCCCAGGGGTTGGTCTTCTTCCACTGCGTAGGAAATGCGCACGCCAAAATCAGCACCGTCACCGAAGTAATCCCGCATCACATCTGGCATGTAATACAGGGTGGCAATGATTTCTCTAATCTGATGCCGTCGCAGCAAGTTAACTATATGTTCGGCGATGGGGCGATTGAGAATCGGTACCATTGGTTTGGGGAGATCGCAGGTTAAGGGTCTCAGCCGCGTTCCCGACCCGCCAGCCATCAGCACTGCTCTCATAAATCCGCCCTCCTTAGCTTACTTACAATGCAACTTACCTGTTTTCCACCTCAGATGCTGTTTTAATCATTATATATTCTCACCCATTTTCTCTCCACACGCCGCTGTTTCGGCTTCCTCTGTCTATTTTACCACTCCAGGTCTCAGCAGATCCCCCGATCCCTTCACGGGATGGCAAATGAGATGGACCCCCCCACCAGGGAAGCGCCAGAAGCAGAGTGATGGGGACTGCGAAAGGGCGCGAGGTCACCCTTTATTATGCTTGAGTAACCCCGCCACCGAGTGGATCTGAGTTACCTCCAAAGCTTCTGCAAAGGCCAATGGCGGTAGAATTCCTGGTAGGCGTCGCGCTAACATGGTTTTACCGCTACCAGGTGGTCCGACAAAGATGAGATTATGTCCTCCAGCAGCCGCTATTTCCAGG
>JACOMV010000229.1 GCA_014324065.1 Hormoscilla sp. SP12CHS1
TAACAATGTTGATGTATTTGCCGCTCACAAAGCGAGTTTCGGCTTGATTTGGGCTTAAATTTTGTCTAAGTCCCGCTAAAAGGTCCGGCTACACGTTCTATACCCGCCTGCGGGAGATGTCTCCACGCCATGCGCTATAGAAGTATTGACCCCCCCCTCCAGATCGCGGAGATCTGGCAATTTGCCCACAGTATCTTTTTGGTGGCGGCGCTGAAGGTCCGATTCGGGCGCATCTCGATCGCATTCAAATCATCAAGGGCTAGCTTGATGCCAGTGGCGAAACCCACGAGCAGGTCTAGGATGTGGCGCGATCGGGCGCTCTCCAACCCGATGCCACAACTGGCAAGCTTCCCCGGCAATACCTTTTCCAGGGGGGGATCTAGTTTGATTGTGGTTAGGAAACCGGATCTGATATGATGGGTAGTTTCAGAGAGTAGAAGAGGAACTGATTGACACCTGTGCGGAAAATAGTCATAGCTGGTAATTGGAAAATGTACAAAACCCAGGCAGAGGCCCTGGAGTTTTTGCAGGTATTTATGCCTGAGCTGGACAAGACCCCGGTAGAACGGAATGTGGTACTCTGCGTGCCGTTTACGAACTTAGACCTGCTGTCCAAAAAATTGCCCGCCTCGGTGCAGCTGGGGGCTCAGAATGTCCATTGGGAGTTGGAAGGCGCTTACACTGGGGAAATTTCTGCCTCAATGCTTACAGAAATAGGAGTGCGCTATGTGATTATCGGTCACAGCGAACGGCGTCAGTATTTTGGGGAAACGGATGAAACTGTCAACCAGCGCCTGAAAGCAGCTCAGCAGTTCGGTCTGCTGCCAATTCTCTGTGTGGGTGAAACTAAGCAACAACGAGATGCTGGGGAAACGGAAACCCATATTTACTCCCAGTTGGAGCGAGACCTGGTAGATGTAGATCAAAGTGCGTTGGTAATTGCCTACGAACCGATCTGGGCGATCGGGACTGGGGATACCTGTGAGGTATCGGAGGCTAACCGAGTGATTGGTTTGATTCGTTCTCGGTTGAGCAATCAGAATGTGCCGATTCAATACGGCGGCTCTGTCAAGCCTAACAATATCGATGCCATTATGCGAGCGCCAGAAATCGATGGTGTTTTGGTGGGAGGTGCTAGTCTGGAACCTGGCAGTTTTGCTCGCATTGTCAATTATCAGTAGATTGTCATGCAGTGCGAACCTCGTTTCTAGGCTTTTGCCTGGGAACGAGAAATGGTTCATAGATCGAAACAATGAACAATGAACCCATGATAATTAGAGACAAATTGTTTGAGTGGGGGATGCGCACCTATCTGATGGGCATTCTGAATGTGACGCCTGATAGCTTCAGTGATGGTGGCGAGTTCTATACAAAGTCAGATGCGGTTATCCAAGCAAGGCGTATGGTAGCAGCTGGGGTTGATATAATTGATATTGGCGGTCAATCAACTCGACCGGGTAGCAGTCAAATTACTCTACAGCAAGAACTCGATCGGGTGCTACCTGCGATCGCGGCAATTCGCGAAGGGCCAGATGAATGGGCAGAGGTGCCCGTTTCCATTGACACGACTAGGGCCGAAGTGGCCGATAGGGCGATCGCCCTTGGTGCGGACATAGTCAATGAGATTTCTGGCGGTACTTTCGATCCAGATATGTTTTCTGTAGTTGCCCGTTCGCAGGTTCCGATTATCTTGATGCATATTCGAGGAACGCCCCAGACGATGCAAAAATTGACGGACTATGAAGATTTGATTGGCGAGATTTCTGAGTTTCTGGAAAGCCGCATTAATGCAGCGGTGGAGGCGGGGATTGAGCGATCGCGCCTGATCGTAGACCCTGGGATTGGCTTTGCCAAAACTGGATCGCAAAACTTAGAAATATTCCGGCAAATGTCCAGATTTCTGGCTTTAGGCGTTCCCATTTTAGTGGGGCCGTCCCGGAAAAGTTTCATCGGTCATCTGCTCGATCGCCCCACCGATCCGAAAGGACGAGTCTGGGGCACGGCGGCAGCTTGCGTGGGTGCGATCGCCGGTGGGGCAGACATCTTGCGGGTGCATGACGTTGCCGAAATGCGGGATGTCTGCCGGGTCGCCGATGCCATTTTTCGAGGCTAATTGTTGATTGCTAATTGTTATCAACCGTCAATTATCAGCACTAGTATTTTCCTGTCCATCCTCACCATTGGGCTCATTTTTAGATTTCATCTCAGCCGGGGTCATTGCTTTATTTAACAGACTCTTAGAACGACCATTTCCTCGGCGCAGTGTTGATTCATCAAACACAGAGTCAAACAAATACAACAGGTTATCTGACATGGCCTTGGGGTCCATGAACACAACCTTAGAATTATCGCTTTCACTCAGCTTGTAATTTCCATCCACATACTTTTGCGCGATCAGGTACTTCAAAAATTCCCGATTACTGGGCTGCATATTCAGGGCCGTAGCTATGCGTTCGATTGACTGGGCTTGGCCCTCAGCTTCTAGAATCTCCGCTCTTTTCTGAATTTCCGCAGCCCTTTCACGTTCCATCGACTCCACGATCGCTGGTGCTGGCACAATATCCTGTACCTCAACCCGAATCACTTTTACCCCCCAGGCATCAGTTGCGTCATCCAATTGTGCTAGCAGGTCTTGATTGATTACATCTCGGGAGGAAAAAGTCTCCTGGAGCTGCATTTTCCCAATTTTAGAACGCAGCACGGTTATCGTCAGGTTTTCCAGGGCGTTGTTAACGTCATCGATCGCGTAATAAGCTCTCCTGAGATCCAGGATTTGCCAATAGACGACCGCATCGACTGTCAAGGGCACATTATCTTTGGTGATTGCTTGCTGGGGCGGTATGTCCAGAACCCGTTCGCTCATCAGCGCTTTGATGACGATCGTCTCCAGGAAAGGTATGACATAATTTACCCCTGGTTTCAATGTCCGGTTATACCTCCCCAAGCGCTCCACCAAGGCTTGATAAGGTTCTTTGATAATTTTCACTGCACCCCCGACGTAACCAATCAGGGCTAAAGCTAAGATGACAAGGACTTGTGGTATCATAATTAAGCAGTTCTCCTTTAGGTAGAAAAGAGATTATCATTTCCGTTTTATCTTTCATCGGACCCTATTTTTAGTTACATTTCTTTGTATTGTTAACATAAAATTACGGGGCAGGCATGGCTGCAAGCGCCATGTTGCTACTATGAAAGAACTAAGTTGGACTGGACTGATGACGCCTCACGCGCCCGGTCCTGTAGCCTAGGACCGGTAGCCTGTCGGTGCTGCCATCTTTTATGTCTATCCGCGCTATTGCGGAAGTTCGTATAGGAACTAGACTACAACTATGTGTCTGCTGCGCTCGCTGCGCGAATATTCGCTATGACTTTGCTTTGTTCGACTGCTGACCTATCCATATGCTGTTCGCGTTGCGTGGCGCTGCCATGCAGCTGCTACTTTTCTCTTCTTGGACGTGACGTTCTGCTAGGTTTCCTATCTGCCTCCGGACATGGTGTTGGTACGCTATGGGCTTCTTTCTTTATTTTATCCAATTTCTGAACCATTTTCCCGATTTTCCCCCGCCCGATCGCGCAGCGTGCGCACGCGCAGGGCACCCTCCGCTGCGCGAATCTGGATTTTGATGCTGTCGGAAACTGCGTCTCCATCCAGTACCTGCAATCCGGGGCCTTGTTCGCAGAAATCCACCTATCCCCAAGCCCGGTAGTATCGTCAGATCGGCTTGGACAGCTGGATGTTCGAGCAATCGAAAGGCAGCTGACCTTCTACTCAGGTTACCACGTTCATCTCCCAGGCCAGAAGTTCGTATTTCGACCTGAACAACGTGAGTTCGACACTGTTGTTTGAGCGCTGCCGTAAACTCTTGAATCTCAAAGAGGCTTAACCAATTTATATTGGTGGGGCAGGCTTGGGGTGCTAATTGCGGACATGATATGACTAGGGGGCGACCAGAGACCCTAAACCACCATGAATGGATGACTTCTACCCCCTCGGTATGGGCAAAAACATGGTGAATTGGCAATCTGAAAAAATGGCAGGGTAGGTAAGGTGATGGACAATTAGCAACTGATAACGGACTGGCGATCGCTCTCGTTCTGCCAGAGAGTCGGCCAGTGGCAGCGCAGATCGCCTGGGCCGGGAACCCTGGCAAGGGAGAAGCCAAAACTTGGCAATATTGTTATATGATGATTTAATAGCACAGAAGGGCGATCGGGCCTTTGTCCGATGACCGTGACGGGCAGCTCTTGTCGCCCGCCCTACGAACCAATGATTTCTACTCGGAAAATGCCATTAGAACAGGAACCCCCACAACTGCTGAAACAACGCATGTCCTACCAAGGACGCAAATTTGGCTTTGAAGCCAAGACACTCCGGTTACCCAACGGTGCGGAAGGGGAATGGGAATGCATCCGTCACCCTGGCGGTGCCCTGGCCGTTCCCGTCACCCCAGATGGTAAACTGGTATTACTCTGGCAATATCGCTTTGCTGCCCAAGGACGTCTGTTAGAATTTCCCGCAGGGACGCTCGAACCCAATGAGGATCCGGCCATCACCATTAGGCGAGAAATAGAAGAAGAAACAGGATATCGGGCGCACAAATGGCGAAAATTAGGGCAATTTTTCCTGGCCCCAGGCTATTCCGATGAAATCATCTATGCCTTTCTGGCGGAAGATTTGGAACCCCTGGTAACCCCGCCCGAACCAGATGAAGATGAGGATATAGAAACCGTATTGTATAGTCCCCAAGAACTTGAGCAGGCGATCCTGGCAGGGGAAGCATTAGATGCCAAGTCAATTGCTAGCTTTATGCTAGCGCGTCCTTTCTTGCCATTAAGCTGAAGTGCTTACTACGAACCCGGAAGCACTTCAGTGCTTACTACGAACCCGGCAAGAGATGATATAATCAAAAGATAATGATTGAGCAAGGTTTGAAGACCGGAAGTAATGTCTGAGTTAATCCTATTTTGGCACCGTCGAGATTTACGCATTGATGATAATATAGGACTAGCAGCAGCCCGCGATCGCAGTCCGAATGTAGTGGGCCTATTCTGTCTGGATCCCAATATTCTGGAACGGGATGACGTGGCACCAGCAAGAGTGACCTACATGATCGGATGCTTGCAGGAATTGCAACAGCGCTATGCAGAAGCGGGAAGTCAGCTGTTGATTGTGCGGGACTCGCCAGAAAAGGCGATCGCCTCTCTAGCAGAGAATCTGAAAGCCAAAGCTATATACTGGAATCGGGATGTAGAACCTTATGCCCAACAGCGGGATGAGGCGGTAAGTAATGCCTTAAAAGAGAAAGGCATAGAGTTCTCGAGTTTTTGGGACCAGCTACTGAACTCGCCAGAGCAAATTCACACGGGAATTGGCAAAGTTTACACAATATATACCCCATTTTGGAAAAATTGGCGCCGAAAACCGAAGCCAGCACCAGTCGCAACCCTGGCAAATGCGGAAAACCTGACAGCAGAGGAACGAGAGTGGGCAGGGATAATTGCCCTGCCTACAGCTAAGGATTTAGGATTTATCTGGGAGAATGAATTGCTGTTGCCGCCAGGAGAAAAAGCAGCCCAGGATCACTTAGGGTTATTTGTAGATCGGGCGATCGAAGCCTATCAAGAACAGCGGGACTTTCCCTATATGGAGGGCACATCAATGCTAAGTGCAGCGCTCAAATTTGGTGCCATTGGCATTCGCCGGGTCTGGGAAGCATCAAAGGAAGTATACGAACAAGCCCGCAGCGATCGAAGCAGTGCTAACATCGAAACCTGGCAAAAAGAATTAGCATGGCGAGAATTCTACCAACATGCTATGTATCACTTACCATCATTGGCAACGGCACCCTATCATCCCCATTTCAAAAACTTCCCCTGGGAAAATAACGAAGCCCATTTTCAAGCCTGGTGCGAGGGCAAAACAGGCTATCCGATCGTCGATGCTGCCATGCGCCAGCTGAATGAAACCGGGTGGATGCACAACCGCTGTCGGATGATCGCCGCTAGCTTCCTGGTCAAGGATTTAATGATTGACTGGCAGTGGGGAGAAAAATACTTCATGCAGAAACTCTATGATGGGGACTTATCTGCTAATAATGGCGGTTGGCAATGGACTGCTTCTAGCGGGATGGACGCCCAACCTATGCGGATGATGAACCCGATCGCGCAAACCGTCAAATTCGACCCGGAAGGGGAATATATCCGCCAATGGTTACCAGAACTCAGGTCTGCCGATCCAGAAGCTTTAGTTGTAGGATACATTAGAGAGGATCTGTGCGCAGCAGTTGGCTATCCGCAACCCATTGTCGATCATAAATACAGGCAACGGGAATTTAAGCGGCGCTATAAACAGCAAAAACAGCTATTTCCCTAGGGCCCACTCGTGCAGTGGCGGCTCTCCATTAAGGGCGATCGCATCCCTAGGCCAGAGTCCCGGAAACTGCCTGTCTCCATCAGGCCCCCGATCGCCACCGGCGGTTCTTAAAAACAAAAACCTGGTTAAGCTGCGTCCTACACCAGAGATCCGCAAGCAACTGGTGGAAGTCTATCGAGAGGATATCCTGAAACTCCAGGATGCGATCGAGCGCGACCTGTCAAAATGGCTAGAAGTTGATTATTAACCTGAGGAGAAATTGTAACATGATTCGCGAGACAACAAAGAAAGCAATTAAAAGATCCTTATCATTTTTCGGTTACAAATTGGAGCGATTAGATTCAAGTTCATCCATCACAAAAATTTTACTAGACACCCTCGATCGCCAGAAAAACGTACCAAAACTTAAGACTGATGATGTATTTCTTGTTTATTATCCTAGGTCAGGAAACACTTGGGTAAAAACTATCGTCGCTCACATTCTTTATCCGCACGTTCGCATCTATTCGCTAAAGAATTTAGCTCGGCTAGTACCAGAGATTCCTGAGATCGATAGTGACAATAAATATAGCAATCCTAGAGTCATTAAAACTCATACAGCTTGTTCAGGAAACAAGTAGAACATTTTTGTGCTAAACTAGAGCTATACTCAATGCAGACCCAATTCAGCT
>JACOMV010000230.1 GCA_014324065.1 Hormoscilla sp. SP12CHS1
AGCCTCCTGCGGTGAAAGTCGCAAGTCCGGTTCCGAAAGGGAGGGTTGAGAGGCGACTCTCAGCTCGACCCCGACCACTTTTTTAGCAACAAATTTATTCTGACGATTGCCATCTTCACCTGCATCCTACAGAAATCAGGTTTTCGCAAACAACCTGGTTTCTTACTGGTTTCTTCATTAAGGTGATGGGACTGTCCACCAGGCTAAGGCATAGGGTTGTTCTGGTTCGTTAACCTGTTGGCGATACTGGACGCGGATTTTATAACGGCCTGCGGTCCGAATGCGGTGGAAAATATGTTCTACGCTGTCTACTGGGCTAACTGAGGACCAAATGCTTTTTCTGATGTCATTTTCTGCTGCTGGCATCAGGTATAGTTCCAGGTTGTTTAAGCCCTTATCCTGAAATGTTTCCCCAACGTCATACTCGCTGTTATTGTTGGCATCTTCTAATTCTACCCGTCGATTCCATGCTAAGGTGATACTCACCATACTCCCAGACGCCAAGGGTCGATCTAATATATAGTCCTTAAAGGTACTGTCATTCCCCTCTACTGTATTGTAATCCCAGCCTACCGGGGGCACTGGCGCTTCTGGACCCCACTGACCGGGACTAAATTGCTGGTAGGCACGATAGGCATTTAGATGACCGGATCCTACTTGAATATCCAGGGGAATTTTTTGATTGTAAAAGGCTTCGGAGGCTAACCAAGAATGGTGATTTTGATCGAGAAGGGTGCGACTCATACCCAGGTTGAACCCGTCACCCCGGTCTTTTATTTTATCAGCAGAATTTAGCATTACTGCTTTCATGACTTCGTGACGGCGGGCCTCCAGAGTCCATTGAACTGAGGTTTGGCCTGAAGCGGCTATTTGCCTGTCTCCATATTCCTGTAGTAGGGCCAAGGTAGCAGTTGCGTGGGGGGCGGCAAAACTGGTGCCGCTGGCGCGGCTAATGCTACCGTCTAGGTTCACTAAGGGGATTTGATTGCCCGGGGATACTAAACCGATCGATCGCCGATTGTCTATGTTAGTCTCCTGACCGATAATCCGCTTGGCAATCCCGACTTCCGGGTCGCCGATATTGTCAAAGTCGATTTTGGCAAACTGTCCCCGTTCCCGCCTGCTAAAGGCCACATTGATGCCATTGTAGTTATCGGTAGGGATGGAAATACCGCCTCGGCCCTGATTGCCAGCAATCACATACAGGACATTGTGAACCCTAGCTGACCAGTCAATACATTGGGTCAGCAGGGCGTTGCCATCCAGAACGGCATTTGTTCGGGGGTCTTGACGCAGAGATTCGCCAAAACTAAAGTTTATCCCTCTGAGGTCGTCACTATTTTGCATCGCTAGATGTTGAGTTGACAAGCATTCCTGGGGCTGTCCGCTGCGTCTGATCCGACCTACTGCGGCTGAGTATAGCCTCGCTGCTGGGGCCACGCCGGGAAAGGCTTTATCTGAACTGATCATGATGCTGGCCACGTTTTGGGCGTGGCGATCGACATGCTTATTAGTTTGGGCCTCATCATCCTGAAAGAACACCCGCGCTGGCCAAACCACACGATTTTGGGCTACAGCTTTGTCGAGGCCAAACTTGCCTGGTCTGCCAATCTCCACTTGACCGATCGCTATCTTACGACCTCGCAAGTTATAGGGCGCTGCGTGCAGGCGCAGGGCATCGATCCCGGCGGATCCTACTGATAAATCTTCTGATGCCAGCACTGGCCCTGGTACAGTGTACGCTGTACTCAGTCCCAAAATCAGGGATGCTAGTTTTTTCCATAGCTTCTGGCCGTTCAAGTCAGATCCTCCCACATGTTAAGTAAGTAGTATGACAAAATTAATTACAAATAATTGATGGGCTCCAAATAATTATGCCTTACTACTTATAGCGAACCTAAATCATTGTGTAAATTTGGGCCTGGCAGCGATCGCAGATAAAACCCTTATCTGGCAAGGCTTTCATTGAAATATCCCAGTCGCAAAACTCATGAACGGCTTGCTCAAGGTGAGTGCATAGGGAGAATTTACATTTTTTTCCGGGTAATCCTAAAGATTTTGTTAAACTTACATCTAGAAAGCAGGAGAACATCTATTGCCATGTCCAAGCCCATTGTTATTGCCCCATCTATTCTATCAGCCAACTTTAGCCGTCTGGGAGCGGAAGTGCAAGCTGTCGATGCAGCTGGTGCTGACTGGATTCATGTGGATGTCATGGATGGTCGGTTTGTCCCTAATATAACCATAGGTCCCCTGATTGTGGATGCTCTGCGTCCTGTGACGGAGAAGCCTTTGGATGTCCACTTGATGATTGTGGAGCCGGAGAAATATGTGGCCGATTTTGCCAAAGCCGGTGCAGATATTATTTCCGTCCATGCCGAGCATAACGCTTCTCCGCACTTGCATCGCACTCTCGGTCAGATTAAGGAACTGGGTAAGCAGGCAGGTGTGGTGCTCAATCCCTCGACACCCCTAGAATTAATTGAGTATGTCCTGGATCTCTGCGATTTGGTGCTGATCATGAGTGTTAACCCCGGTTTTGGGGGCCAGAGTTTTATCCCGGCGGTAGTGGATAAAATCCGCAAGCTGCGCCGGATGTGCGACGATCGGGGACTGGATCCTTGGATTGAAGTGGATGGCGGTCTGAAGGTAAATAATACTTGGCAGGTGTTGGAAGTTGGTGCCAATGCGATTGTTGCCGGTTCTGCGGTGTTCAAAGCCCCCGATTATGCCGAGGCGATCGAGGGAATTCGCCATAGTCAGCGTCCCGTAGTACGAGAATTGGTCACGGCCTAGACTGTTGTGGCGCGTCGTTCGTAGTAAGGACTAAAGTCCTTACTACGAACGACGCGCTATGCAATTGCGGAAGTTTATAGATCTTCCCTCTTCGCTGATAACAAGAATACAACGCATTCCTCTCGGCGTTGATTGCGTCGTCCGATTTTTCGGGCCGTCCGCGGACCGATCGCCTCTTGTATCTTGTCGAGACGATGTCGAAATATTCTCAGAACCCGAATAGCCCGGGGGTCTTGAAAACTGCGATCGCCGAAATTTGTAAATGCCTTGGGATCGAGCTTGACGCAGACTCCTGTCAGGAATTGGAGCTGAACAAGAGTTAATTCTGTATCAGGGAGAAACCCACTGAGATCTGCTTCACTAACTGTTCCTTTGACGTTAGGAGCGGCTGATAGATGGATCCAGGCATGTTGGGGATAAAGGTCGAGTAATCGTCTTGCAGCCAGGCTATGGCTGAGTGTTGCGGACCAGCAGTAAAAATGATTTGTGCGAGCAGGTCAACCAACTGGTTGCGATTAGTCAGACTCCCAAACCGCCATCCCTAATGGGCGTTCGTAAAGCTTTGAGCCAATTTTGCAGCTCAACATCCTGACGGACATCTCTCCAGGTTTTATAGTAAATCCTGACATATTGAGTAACATAGTCCCGCAGTGCCTCCCGGATCTGCAACCCGTCGTCACGATAGGGGAAGTTAGGCAACTGTTCGCGATCGTTGACGCCGCGCAAGCGCAAATTGTTGGGGAAGGCAAAGTCACTGAAGTTACTAAACATTTCAGAAACAGCTTGATTGGTCAGGTTGAGGGAATCGTGTCCAGAGACGCCCACCCTGTCGTGTCGCTCCCGCGCACGACATGGGTGGGCGCTCACGGTCTGCGGACGGCCCAAAAAATCGGACACGACTGTCTAAAATACCTGGTAAAATTAAGTCTACACCCCCTCCGGGATTGACTAGTACCCGATCGCCAAAGGCATCGATCGCCATTGTCAACTCAAAATGGGGCTGCAAAAGCACGTGCAAGGGATGGTTCTGGGCAAGTTCCCGTGCGGTTGCCAGCGCGATCGGTTCTAAAGCAAGATGAGTTTGACCCAGGTGGCGTATGAGTTCAAAGATGGTGAACTCAGCCATCTGGGCGACGATCTTAGCTATTGATGCCTTAATTGTTGGTGATTGGCGTCTAGTTGGAAATCCCACTATCCCATTCCCTGTTCTCTCTTAACAGTTAAATTTTACTCATTCAAATTAGCTAAAATTCGGCGATTCCTTATTCCCCCTAGGGGTTTAATCTAGATAACCCATCAGGTCATCGGAATCAATGTTGTTAGAAGCGATCGGGCGGTTTCCCATGAGGGTCAATCTGTTGTCAAAATCAATATTACTGTGAGCAACGGGGCGGTTACCCGAGACCATATATGTCTGAGATACCTCCATTTTGCTGGAGACGATCTGGCGTTTCTCCCTCGGATCCAGAGTATTGCGCACCTCCAGACTGCTTGATTCAATGGGGCGGTTCCCTGGGAGAGGGGGTAAAGGTACTGACTTTTCGGTTTCCTCGGACATAGTATTGAATTGAACTCCATTCTCTGTTATTTTCATATCACCTTTGGCATTAATTTCAAGGTTATCTATTGTTGCTGTTTTTCTTACTTTTCCTGCCCTTGGTGGTGGTGGCTTTGCCCTGCATGTCATGTCTGTCAATGGCACAGGCCAGGGGTTTGCACGGCCGCGTAACCCTAAATGCATGCCCGTGAGTTTTTATTTGCAGCAGACCCAAGCAGGCGATCGCCACTGGGAAGGGGGTGTGGTCAAAAGTAGTTGATAGCCAGGTGCAGGATCCCGCTGCCCGATACATGTATATAGCCGCGGAGAAAGGTTGCTACTCGCAGCGGGGGGGGGGCGGGATCCTGCTCGCAATGACATTGCTTTGTTCATGTAAGGCGGGCCCCTCGTTCCCAGGCTGCGCCGTGGAAACGGGTTCGGGCTACTCCGTCTCCTACCAACGGGTTTTGACCACACCCCTGGGAAGGGGGTACAAGATTTATCCTCTCTACAATTTAGTGTAAGTTACGTTTAACCCTCACAAATCTAACAACTAGATAGGTGCAAGCATAACATCCGCATCTTTCGATAGGTCAGGCTGTCGCAGCCAGCAGCAGCTCGGGGCTAATGCCGGCGAGCGCTTATAGTTAGCAGCCAGGGCTAGCCATCCACTGCTTTTTTCTAGCTTAGTACGATTGCGGAAGTTCGGACAGATACTAGTCTACAACAGAGAGACTGCAAGTGGACTTCTTTTCCTGCACCCTCCGGGCCCCCTCCGCTGCTCTCAAGTAAGACCTGACTTTTCCCGTTATCTTTTTGCAAGAAAATTTTGACGCTCTGAAAACCTTGTAAACTCGTGACTATTTCTCAATAAGTTAAATTTCGTGGAGATTTAGCAGAAGTCACCAAACCCTTGCTATGAGGCGATCAGGCGAACTTAGCAGGAAAAGTCAGAAGTAAGACGAGCGTCTGCTATACTTAATAATCAGGAAAAATTTTATGTTTTTATACCGATAATCGCCCGCTCGTACTGATAATTTAACCAAATATTAGAGATGTGTAAGTTTTTGGGCACACACACTCGCAACTCTAATAAAAACCCAAATCTATGTAAACTTTTGTAAAGACAGCTAGTCATGACTTGTGAATGGAAACGGGTGAGTGGGGACCGGTGAAGTAAAACGGGTGCCTGGGGACCGGTAATGGACGGGTTTTGACCACACCCGTCTTGCGTCCGTTGGTTGTTGTTGGTTACACCTGCTCTGGTGGTGGACACCGCCCACTACTAATGCAACTACTCCGGAACAACACCCCGCGCTACATTACCTTGCACGCTGAGTATTTTCGTCAAATCTTTATTATTTCAGTAGAAATCAGGTTGACAAAGCCGTCATGAAATCTGTATCACAAGGGAGGATGGGTGGGGGTATGGGAAAATTTTTTCATTTTCAAAAAAAATTAACATTTTTAGCTGATTATTTGTAAAGTAATTTGAATTTTGTTGCACAACTCCACCGACGTTCGGGGTTGAAAATTAAAAATTGTGAATGGTCAATTGAAATAGTTATAAATGTTCATAAATCGACTATTAACGCTTATTCAATTTTAAATTTTCAATTGGCAATTTGCAACCCCTAACTGCTATCATCGGTAAAAATGTGCCACGCCGAATTTGAATTTCTCGCCAGGGGGGATCCAACGACTGGGGGGCCCCTGAACGATCGACGGGTTTTGACCAAACCCTCGCCCGAGGCATGTGATCGTGCCCGCGCCGGAAGGTTGCCACTCTGCGCACGCTGCGCTTCGGGTTATCAACTACTTGTGACCGCACCTATGATATGCTAGTAATCGAAAATCAGCGATCGGATTTCCGGGAAAGATGAGTTGGAAAAAGGGACAAGCACTCCAAAATGAGAAATATATCATCCAGGAAGTCCTAGGCGGCGGGGGTTTCGGCGTTACCTATCGGGCCGTAGAACAGCGGGATGGCAAACCGGTAGCCATCAAAACCCTCAGCCCCCTGCGTCAAGACCAGCCTGAGTTTCCCAAGCTACAGGAAAAATTGATCCAAGAGGCTTTCCGTCTGGCCAAGTGCAGCCATTCCCACATCGTGGAAGTCTATGAGGTCTTCCAAGAAGCAGAACTCTGGGCATGGTCATGGAATATATAGATGGAAAAGATTTATGGTTTTTTATATAGAAGATCGGGGGATATTCTCAGAAAAGGAAGCTTTAACCATCACCGGTCAAATGGGAGAATCCTTGACTTGCGTTCACCAACAAGGTTTCTTGCATCGGGACGTGAAACCGCATAATATTGTCCTGCGCCGGGATACTCGGGAAGCAGTATTAATTAATTTTGGCTTTGCCCGGGAGTATATTGATAGCAGGACTATTACCCAGACCCAAGGCTTCGCGCCCCTAGAACAATATAAAAAGAAGGCCAGACGCGGTGCTTTCACCGACGTATACGCTTTGGCAGCGACATTATATAGTTTGCTCACTGCTAAAATACCCTTCCCGGCCAACTTCTGCGAACAAAATGTTGCTCTCATTCCCCCCCAGCAACATAATCCCCAAATAAGTGCTAGAATAAATCAAGCTATTCTCCAGGGGAGCAGGTCTCTGTGATAGTAGTCAGGATTATTTGTCCCGGTCGTATCCTATTCACCGTCCCATGTCTGCATATCCATAGGCATTACCCTA
>JACOMV010000231.1 GCA_014324065.1 Hormoscilla sp. SP12CHS1
ATTTGTTTCCCAAGTCAATTCATGCTGTTACATATAAGGGATTAGAGTTGAAAATGATTCTCTTTATAATTGCTTTTTGGATCCAATTTTTATAGGTAGCAACTTGAGTTATATAGCCTCCCCAGGGAGCCATGGGCGACAACCGGCACCCCTTACCCCAAACAGCATTTTGTCAATAGCATTGCAACAATAAAATTAAGCATGATGGTAAATAGCTGTGCCAAATAAAATTGATATCGAATACAGTCTCTATCAATAAAATATCGGGTGATATAGTCAATAAACTGAAGCCGTCTCGGGACAGCGTGCAGTACCAGCCAGTTGCGGTCAAGGGCGATCGCTCGTAATGGAAGCATCGGGAACTGAAAATAATAGACCAAATCAATTGCGATTGATATGCAGAGAAGAGGTGACAACTTAGCCCGATAGCACGTGCAGGGGGCGCGAGGATGTATGGGTGGTGTCTCTGGACACGACGAGCGGGTATGGGGGGCGATCGTTAAGCAATTTTTCAATAATTTGAAGAAAAAATGGGTTGGCCCTGTATCTGAATGCTAGAAGAAGAAAACAGGTTTCTGGGTGCGATTCGTTCCCTGGATATGCCTGGGAAAGGGTTCCGGAGTCAATTATTACTCTAGTTGGTCCGTGCTGTGTTGCCACCTTTGATCCAACCTTCCTGGAAGTTATCGGACACGCGCACTCGCTGCCAAACTTTATCAGAGCTTTCTCCCAGGACTAGCACCCGTTCATTATATCCGATGCCACCAATACGAAGAGAATTATAGCTGGGCCGATCGCGCAGAATCAGACCTTCGGGCCAGGTCACGCGAGCTTCATAGGTTCCTGGTGGCAGTCCGCTGTCCTGTTTTTTACCACCAGGGGTATCGTTGGCGAACATGGGTTTAGGTGGGAGTGCCGTCATTTTGGTCATGAAATAGCGCGCGCTGGCTAGGCAACCAGCGAGGACCAAAACGATCGCGATCGCCAACCCCAGCAATAACTGAGTTGTATAAAACAAAGCCTTAAGGATCATATTGAAATGCGCCCATAGAGTTGTTCAAACTGCTTTGTCGGGAAGCAAGGCGGGCTTTACCAGAGGCTGCCCAGTCTTGTAAGAACCGGATCTGTTCTTGAGCGGTGCGAGCCAGGGGGACAAGTTGGCTTGCTGCTTCTAGGATATCATCTGTGCTGAAATCTCGGTTCTGGCTAAAGCCTATGTGCATGGCTTCAATTATAGTCTGCTCGATCTCGGCTCCGGAAAAATCAGGAGTTTCGTAGGCTAACCGTTCGATATCGTAGTTCTTTAAGTTGTGGGGGCGCAGGCGGGACAAATGGACAGTAAATATTGAGCGGCGTTCTGCCTGGGAGGGCAAACCGACAAAGAAGATTTCATCAAACCGACCTTTGCGTAGCATTTCCGGGGGCAAAGCCTGGATGTCATTGGCCGTAGCCACGACAAACACGGGTGAGGTTTTCTCCGCCAACCAGGTGATAAAGGTGCCGAAGACCCGGTTAGCAGTACCTGCATCCCCTTTGCCCCCTAAGCCGGAAAATGCCTTATCAATTTCGTCTATCCACAGCACGCAGGGGGCCAGGGCTTCTGCTAGCTGAATCATCTGTCTGGTGCGGGATTCCGATTCACCCACTAAGCCCCCAAATAGACGCCCCACATCCAGCCGCAATAGGGGTAGGTGCCAGTGGTGAGCGATCGCCTTAGCGGTCAGAGATTTACCAGTACCCTGAATGCCTACCAGCAGTAAACCACGGGGATGGGGGAGGCCATAGATTCTAGCCTGTTCTGAGAATGCCCCTCCCCGTCTGAGCAACCAATCCTTGAGGTTATCCAAGCCGCCGATATCGGAAATATCCTCTTTTGCCGGATAGAAATCTAATATTTGCGTTTGGCGAATTTTCTGCCGTTTTTCTGCGAGAATCAGTTCTACATCTTCCGAACGCAATTCCCCGTGATTGGCGATCGCCTTAGCCAGTACCCTGCGAATCCGTTCAATCGAGAGTCCCTGACAGGAACGCACCAATTCATCTATATTTGTACCAGTCAATATTTTCCCGATAGCCCCTAACAAGCGTTCCAGTTCTGCTTTAATTTGGTCGCTTGTTGGCAGAGGAAACTCCAGGATTGTAATCGCTTCCGATAGTTCTGTCGGAATTGCAATTTCTGGCGCTACTATGACCAAATTTTTCGGCTGAGACAGTAGCACCCGGAATAGATTCCGCAACTTTCTCGAAATAGATATATCTTCTAAAAACCTATTGAAGTCCCGCAGTACCAATATTGCTGCTGCACTTATGGGCAATTTCTCTACAAATTCTAGCGCTTGCAAGGGATTTCGGCGTCCGAAACCCGCATCATTAGCATTTCCCTGATAGCCATCTACAAAATCCCATATATATACAGCCCGATTTCCTAATTTTGCTGCGATCGCAGATATCGCCTCTTCTACTCTTTCCTCTTCTGCTGTCTGAATGTAGATCGCCGGGTAACGCGATCGCAGCAATAATTCAAACTCCTCATTAAAATCCATTTCTCAATTCTCTATTTTCAACCCTGCCAAACGGGCCCATCGCCGATCTAGTAGCGGTTGTGACTCCCTAGCATCAGGCCCTGGCTGAATGCCCGGACATTGGCGATCGCACAGCTGGCGGTGAGGCATTGACAAGCACAGATGTTCGTACAACCACTCATTTGGATAAAAATAGTCCCTCGGGTGGAGGACTTCTACTAAATCTTCCAGTCCTACTTCCCGATCTACGGGCCCATCTGCGTCCTGTTTATCTGCAGCTTCATCCAACCATATCAGTTCGGAAGTATCAACTTTCAGGCAGTGATTGTACTGCTGCAAACAGCGATCGCAGGTGAGAGTAATAATCGTTTCCGCTGTTGCTGAAACCTCCAGATAATTCCGTTGATGTCTCACCAGCATCCGTCCCGTCACCGCCGTCAGACTTTCCAGACCTGGTAGGCGATCACGCACCTCCACCGAAAGAGTGCGATCGAGGGCTTTCACTAAGTTAGGAATATAAATTGGTTCCATGACACCACTACCAGAAACATTGCTACAACCGGCGCACTATCAGGCGTCTATCTGGTTCTCGACCCCGGCTTTCACTTGCGATATCCTCATAGGACTTGAGAAAAGTATGGACTTGGCGTCTCTCTGCCGCCGATAGGTCCTTCATCTCAAACGGCACCCCCGTGCGACGCACCTGGGTAGCAGCATCAGATGCCATCTGGAGTAACTCTGCTTGCCTGCGAGCTCGATAGCCATTCAATTCAATTGTATAGGCAATTTGCTCATTTCTAGTACAGCCCAAATTGAGGATAGTATTTGCCAAATACTGAATTGCATCTAGGGCCACACCCTCCTTCCCCGTAGTTAATGTTTCCATCTGTTGGGCCGTCAGATTCTGGGAGTCAATAGTCAGCCAGCAACTTTCCATTCCCGGTTCTGCTTGATTTTCTTGCCTGGTGACAGTTGCTGGCAAACCTGCTTTGTGCAGAAATTCTTCAAGCCACTCCTTACCTCGTTGGATTTGACTCTCATTCATAAGCACAATCACATCTTTTTCTTTTTAGCACGTTGTGACTTTTTCGCCAGCTCTGGTTCTGTTTTCTCTTTCTTCTTGTAACTTTTCCGCTCAAATGGCAGGACATCTGTTTTCTCTTCCTTTACATTCTTAGCCTCCTCCGCGTCTACTATTTTTTGGATGTTCTCCGGCAGAGGCTCCCGGGACAAAATCAACGTCTGGCCCGTTTGGAAAATGTTAGCTATCACGATGTACATCAATACTCCAGCTGGCAAGGGGAAGAACAAAAACATGCCTGAGAACAACACTGGCGTAATTTTGTTAACCGTCTGCTGCTGATCGTTAGCATTGCTTGTTCCTTGACCTGAGAGATTCTGGTTGAGATACAAGCTGATGCCAAAAAACAGTACCATGCCCACGATATCCCAATTTATTTCCCCATTTTCACCAACTGCCCCCACCTGGCCTAGAGCCTTGATGAATAGAAATCCTTTATTAGCGGCTAACCCTGGTATCGTTCCCTGAATGGTTACGTCTCCGGGCTGGAGGGCTACTATATTGCCCTGGTCATCGATCTGTACTCGTTCTTCGCCCTTGATGACTGTCCATTCTATTGCCAGATCCTGCTTATTTTCCGGGTGTTCTGCTAATATATCCTTGAAGGGTTTGCCTTCGGTAGTCTGAAACAATACCTTGGTTTTTTCTCCCACCCCCAGATTATTGCCCCCTGGAAGCAAAGCCACTACTGGTGCGCGAACCCCATCCGCTACATAGATATTCTGGGGAGTCGTGGCAAATGCTTGGGGCACTATTCGCTCGATCTGTTCTTGGGGAAATATTTGCAGATTGACTGAGTAATTGATATTAGCAAAGGGCGAACCCCGCAAGGTTGCGAACAGGGCAAACAACACGGGCATTTGCAACAGCACTGGCAAGCACCCTGCCAGAGGGTTGCCCACTTCCTTGAAGAGTTTACCCATCTCCTCCTGCTGCTTGGTGGGGTCGTCTCTATATCTAGTCTTAATTTCTTCTTGCCGCTTCTGCATGTAGGGCTGAACAGCTCGCGTGCGACGCATACTTCTAATGGAGCCTGCACTCAGAGGGTAGACTGCAGTACGAATTACAAGGGTTAGAGCCACGATCGCTAATCCGTAGCTGGGCACGATCCCGTAAAAAAAGTCCAGGATCGGCAGCATTACATTGTTGGTGAGGAAACCGATACCAAAGTCCATACTTTCTGAGTTTACCTTTGCGCTGGGGTACTTTTCCGATTCTAATCGTTGCTTGCGAATTGTTAATTGTGAATTGCGAATTGATGTATGTTGACCGCGTACCATGCCTTGGGGTGACCGCCTACCATGCCTCCTGACAACTAATAACTTTCCATCTCTGGGTCCGGCTGCACCAAGTTAGGCACAGCCTGGTGTTTACTTTAACTACTTTGAGAAGCACTCTGTTTTTTGGCTTTGCTAGGCATTTTCTCGTTGATGTAGCTATATACTTCTCGAAACTTGGGGATGGCTCTGAGTTCTACCTTGCTACCATCTTTGAGGATGATGACCATATCTCCCCATAAGCCTAGTCCGCGAGACACCTTTACGATGTTAGTGATTTCCGAATAGATCAGATCGGCCCTCTCGCGTCCCATCCAGCCACCTGTAACAGAGATGCGGCGACTGGTTATCCGGTAGCGCAGCCACAGGGCCCTGACTATTGCCCCCACTGTCAGGGGCAAAAAAATTAGCGTAAATCCCAGCAACAGATTGAAGATCAAATCACCGATATGGGGTCCTCCCTCATAATACACGTCCTCTCGAATCCCCATTGAGTACCTCCGCTTCTGCCAACATCTGCTCTAATTCTCGCAGAAATTGAGCAGAATCGCACTCCCCTGCTGCAGGTCGGGCCATTACTACCAGCTGCCAACCAGGTGATAAACTCGGCAACAACTGGCGCATACAGGCCCGCAGTCGCCGCTTGATCCGATTGCGGATCGTAGCTTTTTTACTGACTTTCCTGCCCACAACAATACCAACCCGGGTTGGCTGCGACCCGGCTGCAACCGGCGCATCGACCTGCGACTGGTGCTGAGGTTGGAGCGGTGTCCCCGGGGTAGTGCTACGTCTCGCTGTGGTCCTCGTTCCCATGGCTCTGCCTGGGAACGTGCGACTAGCGCTCCCAGGAGACACCTCACCAGGAGATACAGCACCAGGAGACACCTCACCCGGGGACACAGGAGGCAAAGCTCTTAAAGTCAGATGAGGGGTGCGACGACTTCTGCGACTCTGATAAACTGCTTCAAAGTCTCGCCAGTGTCTGAGTCTATGGGCTTTCGGTAACACTGCGCTTAGGGAATCATTAGACGCTGAGGCGATGACGCCCCTTTTTTCTGCGAGCATTGATCGTTCGGCGGCCACTTTTGATCCGCATGCGAGCGCGAAAACCCGAGGTTCGCTTGCGTTTGCGTGTCGTCCCACCCAAGGTGCGTTTAGTCATAATACTTCCAGCCTCGTCAAAAAGTCACAATCGCTAATTATAGCACCAAAGTTGCGCTTATCTATTAATGCTCAAATCCCAGGTGCCGATATAGCGAGGCAGGGGGATATCACCGGGAGTGAGGATGAGACATTTGAAGTAGTAGATGCCAAAGGTGGGGTTGATGACGTTGGAGAAGACTAGCTCCACTTGAGTTCCCGCCGGTACTAGAGTTTCGGGATAAATTTCAATCAGGTTATTTTCCTGGTCCCAAATCACCTCCTGTAAAGGAATGGGCTTCCTTTTCACCCGGACTTGAATTTCTTCGGGGTCGAATTTGCCGTTGAAGTGATCAGGATAGGAAACCGAAAACTGAGAAGCTGCCAGCAACAGTTTATTGGCGGGAATTCTCAGTCGGTAACGGTCCCACCGATCCGGTTGACCCCCGAAATCTAACCGGAAGGGTAACTGGTGTTCCCGCCCGGGACCTCCAAATATTGTCAATCCCGGAAGTCCATTGGCATAGCTGATGACTGGCACCCCTGTTACTAGACAGGAGGCGATCGCCAATGCAGAGAGACTGCGTCTGATGGGAGATTTTTTATGTAACATAGAATTGTACCTGTACAGCTGTACTCCATGGACGGTTTTACCTGAGTATTGTGGCCCGCCCTGGCGTTACCAGGCGGTCGCCAGGTAACGAGGCTCGGTGGCAGGCTGAGGCAACTGGTGCTAGGGGATGACGACACTCAACTTTACCCCGAAGCGATCGAACTACCCATCTGAGGACCCTAATGACTCGGCGCTTACTGCCGGTAGATCCGGATGGGGCTATAGAACTTGTATGAATATGGTAGGCATGAGTTATGATAAAGGATATTTCAGTCGAAGGTGGGAAAAGATTGAACGACTCTCATTAGAAACTAGGGCGTGTCATCAGTTAAGCCAGATAACTGTAGCAGCGAGATAGATGGCCCCCAAGAAATTACTAGCTGTTTTGT